>JASFRY010000037.1:0-15171 GCA_050114675.1 Gemmatimonadota bacterium
CGCGCCGGGCAAGTCCCCTCTTCCCGTGGTCGAAGGAGCCTCTCTCGACGTGACGGATCCTTTCGCGCGCTGGTCGTTTCTGCACCTCGTGGCGGAGCTCGTGGACTCCTCGGCGGAGCAGGCGTCCTTCGACGTGGCAGGGGGTGCCCGCCTCACGGTGCGCCGGGGCACGGGCTTCTCCGGCGCGAGCGACGACGGGGAAGGCGTACAGGGGGTGCCGGCCGGTCTCTCCGCAGGGCCCTTCGTCGTGGACCTGGTGCAGGAGGAGCGCTGAGATCGACCTTGCGGTCCCGTTCGTGACGGCATTACTGTGCGCGTAATATTACGCTAGCAGTAATATCGTTCCCCAACAGGATCGTGTCCCCGTGACGTCCGGATCCCCATCCGAATCTCCCCTGACTCCGGTGGTCTTCCATATCCTCCTGGCTCTGGAGGAGAGCCCCCTCCACGGGTATGCCGTGATGAAGCGCGTGGAGGAGGATGCCGGGGTCTCCATGGGGCCCGGCACGGTCTACGGCTCGCTGCAGCGGTTGCAGGACGCCGGGTGGGTTGAGCCCGCGGAGGCGAGCGAAGAGGATCCACGCCGGGGTCGTACCTTCCGCCTCACCCGCAAGGGGCGCGCAGCGCTCCGGAAGGAAGCGGCTCGATTGACCCGCCTGGCCCGGCTGGTGCGCCGCCGTGACCTGGTTCCCGAATCCGGCGGGCGTCCATGAGGCGGGCGGGGCGCGAGGGGGGAGGCTTCCGCCTCTCCGGCGCTGCCTACCGTTGGCTCCTTCGGCTTCGGTATCCCCGTCGCCTGCGCCGCGCCTTCGGGAGGGAGATGGAGGCCGACTTCCTACGGCTCCTGGCCGAGGAGTGCGCCAGCGGGGGAGCGCGGGGTTGGATGCGGGCCTGGGGACGGGTGCTCCGGGAGGTGCTGCGCCCCCTGCCCGGTCCTGTCCGCCCCGAACTCGAGGGACAGCTCCCTGTCCGGCGCCTGAGCGCCGACGGTGGAGCATGGGTCCGGCTGGGAGCCGACGTGGCCGGCGCCGCGCGTGGGCTCCGGCGGGCCCCGGGATTCACGTTCGTGGTGGCCGGAGTCCTGGGCGTAGCCGTGGCGTTCAACGTAGCGGTGTTCGCCGTGGTGCAGGCCTACCTGCTGCGGCCGCTCCCGTATCCCGACGCCCGACGCATCGTCCAGATCCAGCCGGCGACCCCGGCGGTCGGGTGGAAGACGAGCGATGACGTTTTCGAGAAGGCCGTGTCCTGGGAACTGGCCGGATTCACCCTCGTGGATGACGCGGGGCCAGACCCCGAGGTGGTGTTGGGGGCCCGGGTGAGCCCCGACTTCTTCGACGTGTTCGGTGTGCGCCCGGCGCTCGGGCGCACGTTCTCCGCCGCAGACCGGGACCCTCGTGTCGCCGTGATCGGCTACGACGTCTGGCAGCGTCGCTTCGGCGGCGATCCCGGCGTGCTGGGGCGTACTCTCGCCACCTACCCGTCGGGGCAGGGCGCCGGTCAGCTCGAGAGCTTCACCATCATCGGCGTGCTGCCCCGTGACTTCTGGTATCTCAACGGCTACACCGAGGTGCTCCTCCCCATGGTCGACGACGGCCCGGTATACGTGGGCCGGCTCCGGCCAGACATGACACCCGAGCGGGCAGAGGAGGTCATCGGATCCAGGGCGGCTTCCGAGCTCCAGGCGTCGGGAGAGGACGCCTCCCCGCGGCTCCGCTCACTGCAGCGTGCATACACCGCGGCGCTCCGGCCCCGCCTCGCCGTCTTCCAGGCCATGGCGGTTCTCGTCCTCCTTGTCGCCTGCATCAACGCGGCGCTCCTGCTGATGCTCCGCTCCGAGGGGAGGGGCCGCGAGATGGGGATGCGTCGGGCCCTGGGAGCCGGTCGAGGCCGGCTCGCCGTCCAACTGGTCTCCGAGGGCGTGGTCCTCGCCGCGCTGGCCGGTGCCCTGGGACTGTCGCTGGGCACCGGTGGTCTTGCCCTCCTGGGTCGCGCGGTCCAGGCGCGCCTGGGACGCGCGGTGCCCGGAGGCGCGGGGGCGCTGCACGTGGACGCCTGGACCGTGGTGCTGACCACGGTGGCTTGCCTTCTGGTTGGTCTCGCCTTCGGCGCGGTCCCGCTCTGGACGGCGGTCCGACGGGACCCGGTAGGGGTGCTGCGCAGCGCCGCCCGGAGCGTCATCAGCTCGCCCCGTGCCCGGAGGGCGCGGGGAATCCTCATCACCGCCGAGGTGGCCCTGTCGGTCGCCCTGGTGACCGGAGGAGCGCTCATGGTGCGCTCGGCCCTCCACCTCGAGCGCATTGACCTGGGCTTCAACCCGTCCGGGCTCGCCGCCTACACCGTGGGACTCACGTCCCGGGGCTCGGAGGACCCGGGGCGGCGGCAGGCGTTCTTCGAGCAGCTGGCCCGCCGGGTCGGGAGGGAGCACGGCGTGGGATCCGTGGGCCTGGTCCGCGGCGCCCCGTTCGACCTCACTTTGACGGCTCGCCCGGTGCGGCCCGCGAGCCCCGAAGACCGGGTGGATGTGGAGGCGGTCCCCCAGGTCGCCTCGCCCGGGTACTTCGCCACGCTGGGGATCACGCCCGTCCGAGGAAGGCTCCCGACCGAGGCGGACGAGCGCGGCGGTCCGCCGGTTGCCGTGGTGAGTGCGTCCCTGGCCAGGGTGCTCTGGCCCCGGACTTCCGGGGTGGGCGAGCGCCTTCGCTTCCCGAGCTGGCGCATGCCGGAGATGTCCGAGGAGCCGGGGGCGTTGAGGACCGTAGTGGGGGTCGTGCCCGATGTGGTGGACGGCGTCGAGGGTACGCGTCCCACCGTCTACGTTCCGTTCCGGCAGGCCCCCCTGGACTGGATGGCCCTTGTGGTCCGCCTCCAGCCGGGTGCCCCCGACCCGACGGCGCGGATCCGCTCCGTCCTCCACGACCTGGATCCCGAGATTCCGGTCTACGCCCACCGGACCCTGGAGGAGGCCATCGCTCGGGCGCGAGCGCCGGCCAGGTTCTTCGCCGGCCTCCTGGGCGGCTTCTCCTCCTTCGCCCTCCTGCTCTCCCTCATGGGGCTCTACGCGGTGGCGGCCTATGCGGTCCGGTCGGGGCGGCGAGACGTCGCGGTCCGCATGGCGCTGGGCGCCCGGGAAGGGTCCGTGCAGGGCCTCTTTCTGCGCCGGTCCCTGGGGACGCTGGGCGTGGGGCTGGCACTGGGTGCCCTGGGGGGCCGCCTCCTGGGACAGGCCTTGAGCGGGCAGCTCCATGGTGTCGCGCCGGGCGACCCTGCCACCGCGGCGGTCGTTACGATTCTCTTCGCCGCGACCGCCCTCCTGGCAGTGTGGCTCCCGGCTCGCCGGGCGGCGCGAACCGACCCGGGTATCGTCCTGCGGGAGGAATGAGCTCCCGACGGACCGCCGCCCCCACCGACAGCGCCGCTACTCCTGGGTCGCCACCTGCGCCGCGAACCCCACCAGCGTTCCACACGGCGCCTGCACGAAGATCTCGTCCATGCCGTAGAAGGTCTGACGTCGTGGCACCACCACGTCGGCGCCCTCCAGGGCCTCCACCACCGGATCCAGCGCCTCCACCTCGATGAAGAGGGTCGTGGTGCTGGAGGCCAGCCTGTCCGGAAGCCCCGGATGGCCCGAGGCTGCCCCGGACGGACCCAGGTCCTCCTGCACGCTGGCCCGGCTCTGATACATGAGCTCGACGTTCCCCTTGTTGAGCATGGCGAAGCCCATGGCGTCGCCGTGGGGCACGGTGGCGGTGATCTCGAAGCCCAGGCGCTCCGTCCAGAACGGAAGACACGGCTCGATGGCATCGACGGTGATGATGGGGGTGGCCTTCTTCATGGTGACCTGGACCTCTGGATGAAGGGTGGGGGAGCGGTCGCCTCCCTGGAGGGCGGCGGCGAGGGTCAGCATCGTGGCAATGGCAAGGCTAAGAGGAGAATACATCATCCGAAGCTCTTGATCCCGGGCGGGCTCTGACGGAGCGCCGTGAGATAACGGAAGGGTGTGGGACCCGGTCGTCCAGGGTCTGTCCAGTACTCCAGCGTGTCGGGAAGAGACGCATGGAGCGCTCCGGCCTCCACGGCGCCGCCTTCCCGCACGGTGGCCGGAGCCTGCTGGCGGCTGAGGCCCGAGCGCCGCACCGGAGCGCCGGGCACCCGGAGCGCCCGGATCTCGAAGGCGATGACGTTGAGGGTGTCGCCGTCCTTCTGGAGGCGCCCGCGCACCGCCAGGAAGGGCTCCATGCGCACGGACGCCTTGTCCCGGGCGTACACATCGGGTTTCACAATCACGTTTACTGGTCCGTACTCATCTTCCATGAGGACAAACACATAGCCCTTTGCAGTTCCAGGTCTTTGTCGGGCGGTTACCAGCCCCGCGATGCGCACCGTGGCGTGCTGGCGCAGGTGGGGCAGACGGTCGGAGGTGACGGTCCCCTCGGGTAGCTGGTCCTTCAGCAACGCCAGGGGATGGAGCTCCGCGGAGAACCGGAGCATGCGGTACTCGGCCACCATCCGGTCGCCGGGGCCCAGGTCCGGGAAGGCCAGGCCGGCGTAGGGGTCCTCCAGCGCCAGCTCGGTCTGGGCGTGGTCGGTGCGGCCTCCGGAGCGGTCGTCGTCGGACTCGGGACCCAGCCAGAGTCCGGCCTGCCAGAGAAGCTCCCGGCGGGTGAGGCCGAAGCCGTCGAAGCCCCCCACCCAGATGAGGTTCTCCACGGCGGGCCGCTTCAGGGCCGCCGGCGTGCGCCGGAGGAAGTCGGCCAGGGACCGGTAGGGCCCGCTCCGCTCCCGCTCCTCCACCACCCCTACGGCTACGTCCTCGCCCCACCCCCGGACGAAGCCCAGGCCGATGCGCAGGTCGTCCTCTTCGGCGGTGCACGCCACGGCGCTCCGGTTCACGTCGGGCAGCAGGGTGCGGATCCCGTTGCGGCGGGCGTCCCGCCCCAGGGCGTCCAGGGAGTAGAAGCCCATGGGCTGGTTGTTGAAGAGGGCCACGTAGTATTCCAGCGCGTAGTAGTGGCGCAGCCACGCCGACTGGTACGCCAGGAGACCGAAGGCCGCGGCGTGGGACTTGGGAAAGCCGAACTCGCTGAAGGCGGTGACCTGCTGGAAGATCTCCCGGGCCGTGGTCTCGTCCACGCCGTTGGCCCGGGCGCCCTCGCGGAACGCCTCCCAGTGGGCCGTCATGGCCTCTCGGGAGCGCTTGCGGCTCATGGCCCGGCGCAGGCTCTCGGCCTGGCCGTCGGTGAAGCCCGCCAGCGCCTTGCACACCGTGAGCACCTGGTCCTGGTAGATGATGACGCCCAGCGTCTCCTTCAGGGGGCCTTCCAGGAGGGGGTGGGGCCAGGGGATCTGGTATTCGGGGTTCTCCCGGAGCATCTCCCGACGGCGCACGTAGGGGTTCACGGCGCCCCCCACGATGGGCCCCGGGCGCACGATGGCGACCTGGATGGCCAGCTCCTCCAGGTTCCGGGGCCGGGTGCGGCGGATCATCTGGATCTGGGCCCGGCTCTCCACCTGGAAGAGACCCACGGTGTCGCCGGAGCAGATGCGGTCGTAGACGTCCTCGTCCCGGAAGTCGATACGGGACAGGTCCGGCGCCTGGCCGTGTCGCGTCGCGATGAGGTCGGCGGCCTCCTCCACCAGGGAGAGCATCCCCAGGGCCAGGAAGTCGATCTTGATGAAGCCCGCGTCCTCGCACGAGTCCTTGTCCCACTGGCACAGGATCCGGCCCTCCCAGGCCGCGGGCTCCAGGGGGACGATCTCCACCAGGGGCCGGCTGGAGATGATCATGCCGCCCACGTGCTGGGAGATGTGGCGGGGGAGCCCCGACACGTCCTCGGCCAGCTCGCCCAGCATCTTCCACAGCGGCGCGTCGGCCCGCTCCCGGAACTCGGGGAGGGAGGCGATCTCGTCGGCCAGCCCCGACGCCGAGCGGTGCTCGGACAGCTTGGCCAGCTTCTCCAGCTCCCCCTGGGGCAGATCCAGCGCCTTGCCGATCTCCCGCACCGCCGAGCGCAGCCGGTACGTGGGAAAGGTGCACACCAGCCCCGTGTGCTCGTGGCCGTACTTCTCGTAGACCCGGAGGATGAGCTGCTCCCGGATGTCCCGGGGGAAGTCCAGGTCGATGTCCGGGACGCTCCGGAGCGCCTCGTTGAGGAAGCGGCCCAGGAAGAGGTCGTTCTTCACCGGGTCGATGTGGGACAGGCCGATGAGGTAGCAGATGATGGACGACACCGACGAGCCTCGCCCGCGCCCCGGCGGCAGGCCGGCGTGGGCCCGGGGCGAGCCCGCCCGCACCTCCCTGGCCACGTCACGGGCCAGGTCCATGATGTCCCGGTAGACCAGGAAGAAGCCCGCCAGTCCGTGGAGGTCCACCAGCTTGAGCTCGGTATGGAGACGCTCCTCGGCATCGCGCTCCGCCGCGCTGCCGGGCTCGTACTTCCGGGAGATCTCGGCCAGGCAGATGGCGGCCAGGGTTTCCATGGCACCGCCCCGGGCCGAGCCCTCGAAGTCGGGAAACTCGTAGCCCAGGTCCTCGGTGAGATCGAAGGCGGCGCACCGCTCGGCGATGAGCACCGAGTTGGTCAGAGCCTCGGGGCGGGTGCGGAAGCGGTGGCGCATCTCCCACGGCTCGGGGAGATGGAAGAGGTGGTTGGCCCGGCGCACGCCGTGGGCCCCGTCCAGGGTGGTGCGGTTCCGGATGGAAACCAGCACGTCCTGGAGGCGGGAGCGCTCGGGACGGTGGTAGTGGACGTCTCCCGAGGCCACCACGCCCAGACCCAGGCGTCCCGCCAGGCGGGCCAGAGCCCGGTTGCGCCGGGCGTCGCCCCTGACGGCGTTGTCCTGGAGCTCCACGAAGACGTTGCCGGGCCCGAAGGCCCGCACCAGGAGCTTGAGGAACGCCTCACCGTCGGTCGCCGACGACTGGAGGGCCGCCCACAGCGGGCTCCGGCGGCACCCGGTGAGGAGGATGAGCCCTTCGGACAGCTCCAGGAGAGAGGGGAGGGGAAGGCGGGGATCCTCCCGGGGGGAGGACATGTGGGCTTCGGTGAGAAGGCGGGACAGGTTGGCGTACCCCCGAGGCGTCTCGGCCAGGAGCGTGACGTGGTGGCCGCCGTCGGGCTCCTCCCGGCCCGGAAAGCAGTCCCGGAGCGTGACCTCGGCGCCGGTGATGGGCTGGATCCCGGCGTCCCGGGCGGCGTGGGCGAACTCCATGGAGCCGTAGAGGCCGTTGTGGTCCGTGAGGGCCAGGGCGGGGTAGCCCAGCTCCACGGCGCGAAGCACCAGCTCCTCGGGGTGGGAGGCCCCGTCCAGGAAGGAGAAGCCCGAGTGGCAGTGGAGCTCGACGTAGGGGATCTTCAAGCGGGCCTCCCTGGGGTGGACGACGGCCGCGGAAGGCGGGCCGTGTCCACCGCTCCGACCCTTCCTCACCCCGGCGACCCGAAC
Source organism: Gemmatimonadota bacterium (assembly GCA_050114675.1). Classification (GTDB taxonomy): domain Bacteria; phylum Gemmatimonadota; class Gemmatimonadetes; order Longimicrobiales; family Gaopeijiaceae; genus SZUA-318. The sequence goes on from JASFRY010000037.1 coordinate 7,441, forward strand.
ATAAACCGAAAGTCGGAATGGGCGCAAGGGAATTCCACCCTCCGCTCCACCTGGTAGATTCCCTCCATGCCCAACGAAGACCGCACCCTCTTCCATCTGCTCGGCGGGGAGGAGGGCGTCAGCCGCCTCGTGCACCGCTTCTACGACGTCATGGACACGGCTCCGGAGGCCGCGGGGATCCGCGCCCTCCATCCGTCGAGCCTGGACGCGTCTCGGGAGAAGCTCCGTCTCTTCCTCATCGGGTGGACGGGGGGCCCGCCCCTCTACGTGCAGCGTCACGGCCATCCCATGCTCCGCGCCCGCCACCTGCCGTTCCCCATCGGTCCTGCGGAGCGGGACGCGTGGCTCTGGTGCATGGACCGGGCCCTGGAGGACGTGGGCCTTCCCGCGGAGGTCATGGAGTACCTGAGGCAGCGCTTCCATGCCATGGCCGACCACATGCGCAACCACGCGCCGGAGGGCTGAGGGTGTGAGCCAGCGTGCCGAGCCACCACCCCCGAAGCTCTTCACCGTGGACGAGGCCAACGAGCTCGTCGCCATGCTGACGCCGGTCATGCGGGAGATCCAGCGTCTCTCGTCGGAGGCCCACGAGCACCAGGACCGGCTCCAGGTCCTGGACGTGCTCTGGGGCGAGAAGGTCCTGGAGCCCGACAACCCCGACCACGAGGAGCTACGGGCTCACCGGGCCGCCCTGGCCGAGGCGGCGGACCGGGTCGAGGCGTGGGTCAAGGAGGAGATTCTCGCCCGGGGCATCCGCTTTCCCGTGGGCGGGCTCGAGCATGGCCTTCTGGACTTTCCCACCCTCCTGGACGGCCGGGTCGTCTTCCTGTGCTGGAGGCTGGGGGAGCCGAGCATCCAGTACTGGCACGAGGTGCACGGGGGCTTCGCGGGCCGGCAGCCGGTGACGCCCGATCTGGCGCGGCGCATGGGGCCCGAGGAAGACTAGCAGCGGGGCCGTCCCCGCCCGAATGCCGCGTTCCGGCGCCGCCCCTCGCTCTGACGACTACCGCCGCGGCAACATCTCGTCGCGTATGGCCGCCTGGTACACGAACGTCGCCAGGATCACCGCGGCCTGCTGGAGATCCTCCTCGGAGGCCGCCTCGTAGACATCGAGGTTCGTGTGGTGCCGCCGGGTGTCGTAGTCCAGCGGGTCCTGGATGAACTGGAAGGCCGGGATCCCCACGGCGTGGAACGACATGTGGTCCGTGCCGCCGGTGTTCTTCACGGTGAGGGTCGACGCGCCCAGGTCGGCGAACGGCGCGAGCCAGGCCCGGAAGATGGGTCGCACCCGCTCGTTGCCCTGGAGATAGACGCCCCGGATCCTCCCGGAGCCGTTGTCCAGGTTGAAATAGGCCGAGACCTTGGCCGCCGCCGGCGTGGCCGTGCCCGTCATGGGGTCGCCGAAGTGGTTCCGCACGTAGCCCGCCGACCCGTAGTAGTCCTGCTCCTCACCTCCCCACAGCCCGATGCGGATGGTCCGCCGCGGCCGGACGCCGAGCCGCTCCAGAATCCGGACCGCTTCCATGGCGACGGCGGAGCCGGCCCCGTTGTCCGTGGCGCCGGTGCCCGAGTGCCACGAGTCGAAGTGGCCGCCCAGCATGACGAGTTGATCCTCCAGGGCCGGATCCGTCCCCGGAATCTCGGCCACGATGTCGTACCCCTTCGTGTCGGTGCTGTCGAAGTGGGTCGTGAGGCTCAGCTCCAGCGTCACCGGGACCTCTTTGTCCAGGAGCCGCGAGATCCGCCCGTACTGTTCCTTGGAGATCACGAACGCCGGAAAGAGGGCTCGGGGGTGAAGGTAGTTGCCCAAGCCGGACACGCTCAGCACCTCGTCGTCGGTGCGGCTGGGCTGGAGGAGCGCCGCGATGCCTTCGTCGTGGAGGAAGTCCATGGTCCGGCCGGCGTTCTCCATGATCTCGTACCATTCCTTCTCCTCCGACGCGTAGTCCCGGGGCTCGCCGGGGTCGGTGGCGGCAGCCATCTCCGCCAGCTCGGCGTCGGAGAAGCGCGACGAGGGCGCCTTGAAGGGGTCGCGGGGTCGGGAGGGCTTGCCCAGCATGACGATGGCTCCCTTCAACGTTCCCCGGTACCGGTCGAAGTCCGCCGGCGAGGAGATGTCCACCCGGACCGGCGTGCCGCGCACCGTGCCCGAGGTGGAGGGGGTCCAGGCCGAGGGGTACGCCACGATGCGGTCGTACGTCGGAGCCACCATCTCCACGGAAAAGCGCTCCACGCTCCACGCCGGGCCGAAGTCCCCCCACGCCTCCAGGTGGGCGTCGGCCAGGCCCCACCGGGTCATGCGGTCCCGGGCCCATTCGGCGGCCTTCCGGTAGTTCTCCGAGCCTGTGAGGCGGGGGCCGTAGACGTCGGAGATCCAGCTCAGCGTCTCCATGACGTGGGAGTCCTGGAAGCCCTCGGCGCGGATGCGGGCCACCATGTCCCGGTCCACCGTCTCCTGGGCGCCCAGAGGGTGGGCGACGAGGCTGGCGGCGAGGAGTGCCGCGGAGAGAAGTCGCTTCATGGGACGGATCCAGGCTGAGGGAGGCGGGCTGCCCATCATACGACCGCAACGGGTCGTGCGCAGGACCCCCGGGATGGTGTCCACACCGGCTGGCGGGGAGTGGGCGACGGCGTCGGAAGGGCTGTCTGCCGATCCCCCGTGGCCGTGGAAGCCCGACCGGGTCAGCCCTTGTCGGCTTTGTCCGAGCCCTTTCCGCTCAGCAGGAGCTTGTAGAGCACCCACGCGACCCCGCCCAGCACCAGCAGCACCGGGATCCATCCCAGGAGGTTCCAGGCGATGGCCGCCACGATCACGGCGCCCACACCCTGGGCGAACCCAACGACCTGGGCCGTGTTCTTGGCTCGGGTGACTTCCTTGTCCGTGTAGATCTTCTGGGGGACAGTCATGGTGCTCGCCTGATGCTCAGCTTCGGGGTATCCATGTCACCGGACCGGGTCCTCCTCCGGCGGTGTTCAAACCGTTGTCCCGAGGGGTGCGAGCGCGCGCCGTCGCGAGGGAGGTCTTCGCAGCCCGGGACGGCGGGGGCGACGGCGATGGCTGCAAAGCCCATGACTATCCTGGCCTTCGCGGCCACGAAAGCAAGCGCGGACGCTCAGGGCGGCAAACACCATGACCATCATGGTGTTCGCAGCCAACTCCCGTGGTCCGGCCATCGGTGGCTGCGATCACCATGTCAGCTCTCTGCCTGCAGTCTGTTCGCCACCGCCTGCACCTCGTCCAGGACCCGCAGGAGGTTGCCGCTCCACAGCTTGTCGATGTCCTCCTCCGAGTAGCCGCGCCGCACCAGCTCCAGGGTGACGTTGAAGGACTCGGAGGCGTCGTCCCATCCCTCTACACCGCCGCCGCCGTCGAAGTCCGAGCTGATGCCCACATGGTCGATGCCGACCTTCTGGACCAGGTAGTCGATGTGGTCCACGAAGTCGGCCACGTCCACCGGCGGGGCAGAGGCGTTCACCTCGTCCATGCGGGCTTCCACGGCGTCCTCCACGGGCTTCGTCTTCGCCCGGTACGCCTCCCGGTCGGCCTCGCTCATCTGGTACACGGCGCGCCGGTCCATGAGCTCCACGCCCATGTCGTCGGCTATCTCCTGGCGCAGCGCCTGCACCGCCTCCTGGTGGGCACTGTTCTTGGCCGAGTTCACGTAGCTGGCGAAGGCCACGGTCTGCACCACGCCGCCGTTCTCCTTCAACGCCATGAGCTCCTCGTCGGAGAGGTTCCGGCTCACGTCGTTGAGGGCGCGGGCGGAGGAGTGGCTGGCGATGACCGGGGCCTGGGACAGCTGCATGGTCTGGAGGTTGGCCTCCCTAGAGGGATGGGAGAGGTCGATCATGATCCCTACGCGGTTCAGCTCGGCGACGGCCTGCCTGCCCAGGTCGCTGAGGCCGTGGTAGAGCCAGGTGTCATCCCGCTCTCCGGTGTTGGAGTCGCAAAGCTGGCTGTGGCCGTTGTGGGAGAGGGACATGTAGCGGGCGCCCATCTCCTGGAACTTCTGGATGTTGGAGAGGTCGGTTCCGATGGAGTAGCCGTTCTCCACCCCGATCATGGCCACCTTCTTCCCCGACGCCACAATGCGGCGCACGTCGTCGGAGTTCAGGGCCAGCTCGATGCGGTCCGGCGCGATCTCCTCGGTGAGGCGGTGGATGGCCTGGAACTTCTCCAGCGCCTCCTCGTGCGCTTCGGCGAAGCCTTCCGGTGTCAGGTCGCCCTGGCCCACGTACACCACCATCCAGCTCACGTCGGTCCCGCCCGCCTCCATCTTGGGCAGGGTGACCTGGGTGGGCAGGTCCATGGTGTAGTTCTTCTCGGTCGTGAAGTTGGCCGGGTTGATGTCGTTGTGGGTGTCCAGGACGATGGCCCGCTCGTGGATGCCCCGGGCGCGAGCGATCAGGGCGTCTTCGGACTCGGGGGCGTTGGCGTCTCCCGTGCCTCCACCGCAGGCGGCGAGGGCGAGGAGGGACGCGAGGACGGCGGATCGGCGAGCGGCTCGTGGGATCTTCATGGCCTGGCGAGGTTGAGGTGGAGAAGGGGGGAGTGTAGCCGCCGGCGTGGGGCCGGGAAAGGAAGCTCCGCCGGGACACGCCCCTCCGTGGGGACCCGGCGCTCGCGGCTGACGTGGGTGCTGGCACAAAACACGGACCCGACCCATCTTGGCGCGACATGTCCCAGCTGCCCCCCCGCCTTACCACCGCCCTCTCCGACCGTTACCGCATCGAACGCCAGCTCGGTGAGGGCGGGATGGCCACGGTGTACCTGGCCGAGGATCTGAAGCATCACCGAAAGGTGGCCCTCAAGGTCCTGAAGCCCGAGCTGGGCCACGCCCTCGGCGCGGATCGCTTCCTGCGCGAGATCGAGACGACGGCGAACCTGCGCCACCCGCACATCCTACCGCTGTTCGACAGCGGACGCGTCGACGACCTGCTGTATTACGTCATGCCGTACGTCGAGGGCGAGACCCTCCGCCAGCGGCTGGACCGCGAGGGGCAGCTCCAGGTGGACGACGCCCTCCAGATCGCCTCGGAAGTGGCTGACGCGCTGGGTCACGCCCACGCGCGGGGCGTCATCCACCGCGACATCAAGCCGGGCAACATCCTCCTCGAGAGCGGCCACGCGGTAGTGGCGGACTTCGGCATCGCCCGCGCCGTGGACGCGGCGGGAGGCGAGCAACTCACGGCCACAGGCCTGTCGCTGGGCACGCCCACGTACGTGAGCCCGGAGCAGGGGGCGGGAGACACCGAGCCCGACGCGCGTTCGGATCAGTACGCCTTGGGGTGCGTGCTCTTCGAGATGCTGGCCGGCCAGCCGCCGTTCAGCGGCAGCGCTGCGTCTCTCATCCGGCAGCATGTCGCCGTGGAGCCGCCACCCCTCTCGGCCCTGCGGCCCGGAGTGCCGGCAGCCGTCGGGGCGGCGGTGGCACGAGCCCTCGCGAAGCACCCCCAGGACAGGTTCGGTGACATCGGACAGCTCCGGGATGCGCTCCGGGTGTCGTCGGCGCCGGAGGGGCCTCCTGGGCCTGTCCACGAGCCACGTTCGAGACGCTCTGGCCTCGGCCTCGCTGTCGCTGCGGGTCTGGTCGCCGTCGCCGCCATCGTCGGTGTCCTCATCGTGCGCCGTGGCGGCAACGCGCCCGCGGCGGACCAGGCCTCCGTCGCGATCCTGGCGTTCCAGGACCTGAGCGCAGATCACTCGGACGCATACCTCGGGGACGGTATTGCCGAGACGCTGAGCAATGCCCTCGCTCAAGTCCCCGGACTCCGGCTGTCGGGGCGTACCTCGGCATCATCCCTCCGGGAGAGTGGTGAGGATGTCCGCGACATCGGCCGCGAGCTGGGCGTCGCGACCGTCCTCGATGGTAGCGTACAGCGCTCCGGCGGAAGGCTCCGCGTTATTGCGCGGCTGGTCCGGACGTCGGACGGAGTCGGCATCTGGTCCCACAGCTTCGATCGGAGCGCCGACGACATCTTCGCGCTCCAGGATGACGTCGCGTCTGCGGTGGCGGAGGCGCTGCGGGGGCAGGTGCTCGCCAAAGGCACCACGGCGGGTACCGGGACCCGCGACCTCCAGGCGTATGACGCGTACCTTCAGGGTCGCTTCTTCTGGAAGAAGCGTGCGGTGCCCGACCTGGTGCAGGCCATCGCCTATTTCAACGAGGCCATTGCCCGGGACTCGACGTACGCGCGGGCCTGGGCCGGCCTGGCCGACGCATGGCTGGTCCTCCCGTTCTACGCCGACACCATCCCCTCTTCCGAGGCGATCCCCAGGGCACGAAGCGCGGCCGAGCGGGCGCTTGCCCTGGACCCCGACCTCGCCGAGGCGCACACGTCCCTGGCCTACGCGCACACCGTCTACGACTGGGACTGGGCGGCGGCGGAGAGGGACTTCCGAAAGGCCATCGAGCTCGATCCCCAGTACCCCACCGCGCACAAGTGGTACAGCGACATGCTCTTCGCCGTCGGCCGCCTGGACGAAGCGCTCGCGGAGGCGAAGCGGGCCGCGGAGCTTGATCCCCGATCTCCCAACGCGCGCACCATCGTCGGCGTCCGCAAATGGGCCCTCGGGCGGAACGACGAGGCGAGGGCCGACTTCGAACGCGCCCTCGAGATGGATCCCACCTTCCCGCTGGCCCTCCGCAATGCCTCTCGGTACTACTGGATTGCCGGCGACACTGCCCGCTTCTTCGGGATCCAGAGCCGCATGGCTGCGGTGTCCGGGGACGACATCGTGCCGGTGAGCGCACTGCGGGCCGCCATGGCCGCCGGCGGCCCCGACTCCGTCCTCAGCCTTTTGGCGGCGGTGCCCTCGGCACGGCGGCAGCCGACATTTCGGTCCGGATTTGACGCCCTGCGCGGCGATCTCGACGCCGCCTTCGCCGACCTCGACCAGGCCGTGAAGGAGCGTGACGTATGGCTTCCGGTCTCGTTCAGGAATCCGCCCCAGGCATCCCTCAGGGGGGATTCCCGCTGGGCTGCGCTCCTCGAGCGGATGGGCCTCGAGCCCATGCCCGCGCTCCGGGAAGGCCGGCCATGATGGAGCGGTTGATCGCCGCTGTCCCGCGAGCGGTCGGCGCCTACACCGGCTGAAGCGGGATCCCCATGCTCCGGGCCGAGCCGGCCATGCGCTGGTCGTAGGTCGCCAGCGTCACGTCCCGCCCTTTCTCTCTGAGAAAGCTCACCGACGCCAGGTGGAGCGCGTCCAGCGTGCGCACCGGAGCGGGGAAGGGCTGGAGCGCGCGCTCCAGGACCTTCGGGTGTAGCTCGAGCCAGGCGAGACGCGCCAGGAGGAGCCGCGCCGCGTCTCCGTGAGAGCGTGTCAGGTCCCGGGCGTGCAGACGGTTCCACACCTCGTATTCCAACAGCCGGCTGGTCACCAGCTCCTCCTGCCACAGCTCGGCAGGCGGTCGCCGGTCCTCGGCCAGCAGGTGGGCCAGGGCTACGGAGGTGTCCAGGTAGATCACGGTTCGGCGCGGTCTTCGGCCAGCTCGGCCAGGAGCTCATCGAGGCGTGCCACCGGGGCCGAGGGGGGAGGTGCACCCGGCCCCGACGCAGGTGGGGTCACGTACCCCTCGTCGGCGAGATCCCGGAGCACTCCGGTGTAGCCCGACCCGCGAATCGCCTGGATACCCCGGCGCAGCGCTTCGGAGCGCGACACGCCCATCTCACGCGCGGAGCGGTCGAGGTCGGCGCGCTCCTCGGGGGTGAGATAGACCTGGATGG
>JASFRY010000038.1:0-15080 GCA_050114675.1 Gemmatimonadota bacterium
TCCTCCGTCGGGAAATGCGGAGGCCGGCCCCCCGGAGGGAAGCCGGCCCCACAAGGTAACACGTCCCGCTGACGCCGGGAGCGGCCCCACCTCCGTCGTTGGACCGCCTCGACGTAGCGATGGCCATGCCTTCGGCGATCTGCCCGGGATTCGGGGCCGCGGCGCTCCCGACGCGGCCCGCTGCATTGCTCGGACAGGCCCCTACCGGGCGAAGTCCACGGCCCGGGTCTCCCGCACCACGACGATCTTGATCTGTCCCGGGTACTGGAGCTCGCCCTCGATGCGCCGGGCCACCGCCTCGGAGATCTGCGCCATCTCGCCGTCGCCCACCTTCTCGGGCTCCACCATGACCCGGAGCTCCCGGCCCGCCTGGATGGCGAAGCAGCGCTCCACGCCCGGGTGCTCCATGGCGATCTCCTCCAGCTTCTCGAGCCGCTTCACGTACCCCTCGAACATCTCGCGACGGGCACCGGGACGGGATCCGCTGATGGCGTCGGCAGCGGTCACCAGGAAGGTCTCGGGGAAGAAGTGGGGCTCCTCGTCGTGGTGGGCGCGGATGGCGTTGAGCACCACCTCGCTCTCCTTGTGCTTCTTGCACAGGCGGTAGCCGAGCTCCACGTGCGTCCCCTCGTGCTCGTGGGTCATGCCCTTGCCCACGTCGTGGAGGATGCCCGCACGCTTGGCGGCCTGCACGTCCAGTCCCATCTCGGCCGCCATGTTCCCGGCCAGCAGTGCCACCTCCTTGGCGTGCTGGAGCTGGTTCTGACCGTAGGACGTGCGGAACTTGAGGCGGCCCAGGGTCTTCACGATCTCGGGATGGACGTTGTGGATCCCCAGCTCGTAGAGGATCTCCTCGGCGGCCTGCACCATGCCCTCGTCCACATCGGTCTGGGCCTTGGCCACCGTCTCCTCGATCCGGCCGGGGTGGATGCGCCCGTCCTCGATGAGGTGCTCCAGCGCCATGCGGGCCACTTCCCGCCGCACCGGATCGAAGGCGGAAAGCACCACGGCTTCGGGGGTGTCGTCGATGATGACGTCCACGCCCGTGGCCTGCTCGAAGGCCCGGATGTTGCGCCCCTCCCGTCCGATGATCCGGCCCTTCATCTCGTCGGAGGGGAGCTGCACCACCGAGACGGTCGTCTCGGCGGTCTGGTCCGCAGCCATGCGTTGGATGGCCAGGCCGATGATCTTGCGGGCTTCCCGGTCGGCCTCCCGCTGGGCCTGCTCCTTGATCTCCCGGATCGTATTGGCCGCCTCGGCCCGTGCCTCGTCCTGGAGGTCGTCGACCAGCTTCTGCTTGGCCTCCTGCACGGACATGCCCGCCAGCTCCTCCAGGCGTTGGCGAGCTTCTGCGGCCTTTTCGCGGACCCGCGCCTCCTCTTCGGCCAGCGATGCCTCGCGGGCATTCACCTCCGCGACGCGGCGCTCCATGTCGGTCTCGCGCTCGTTGATGCGCTCGAACTGGCGATCCAGGGACTCGGAGCGTTCCTGAAGGCGGTTCTCGAGCCGCTCCACTTCCTCGCGCCGTCGGTTCTCTTCCTTCTCCCAGGCCTCGCGGAGGCGGAACCCCTCTTCCCGGCCGGTGAGCTCACCCGCCTTCCTCAGGTTCTCCGCCTCGTCCTCGGCCCGCTTGAGAATCCGGGACGCTTCGTCCCGAGCCTCCCCTTTCTCCAGCTCGCGGCGGGAGCGCTCTCGGCTCCGTGCCAAATAGAAGCCGACCAACGCGCCCAAAATGAGCCCCACCGCCGCCGCCAGCACTTCCAGCGGGGTGTTCATGTATGCACTCCGTACTCGGCTCCGGACGCGCCGGAGCCGCCGGGTAACCACGTTCGAGCCCGCTTCCTTCCGGCATGGACCTTGGGCCAGCCAGGCGGGCTCCTGGACGGGAGAGAATAAGGTGGGGAGGGGCGGCGGCGCGAGGGGGCCGCCCCAGGTCAGTCTCGGGCGTCCTCGTCCGTGGCGGCCAGACCGTCCTCCATGCGTGCACGGAGGTTGCTGGCGCGGGAGACCGATTCCCGCCGGATGCGGTCGGACTCTTCCAGGGCCTGGAAGTACTCGTCGGCGATGGAGAGGGCGGCCAGGATCGCGGCCTTGTGCCCCTCGATGAGCCCGGACTTGGACCGGATCGACTGGATGCGCTCGTCCACGAGCCTGGCGCACTTCTTCGTGTACTCCGGCTCGGCGTTGGCGCGAATGGTGTGCTCCTCACCGGCGATGCGCACGGTCACCGCGGCCTTGTCGGCACTCATCGCTGCTCCTCCAGGAATCGGATCCGGGCCAAGAGCCGCTCGACACCTTCCCTTCCCTTCTCGACGCGCTCGCGAAGGTCGGCGTTCTCTTCCTCCAGGGACCGAAGACGGGACAGCAGCCGGCCCGCCTCGGCTTCGTCGCCGGTAAAGCGCCGCACCAGCTCCTGGAGCTCCGCGCTGCGGGCCTCGGCCGACTCGGCCCGGAGCTTCAGGTCGCCCAGGCGCTCCAGCACCCGACCCACCGTCTGCTCCAGCTCGCGGAACGCTCCCCGCTCGGGCTGCTCGACCCTACCCTCGGCGCTCGACACCCAGCTCCTCCTTCAAACGGCCGACGATCCCGTCCACGGCACGGTCCACCTCCTTGTCCTTCAGGGTCCGCTCCCGCGCCCGGAAACGCAAGCCGAATGCGACGGACCGGTGGCCCTCCGGCACCCCTTCGCCCCGATAGTGATCGAAGAGGGAGACGTCCTCCAGCAGCTCGCCTCCGCGGGCCCGGATCACGTCGGCCACCACCCGGGCGGCGACGCCGTCGGGCACCAGGAGCGCCAGATCCCGCTCCACGGCGGGATGCTGGGGCAGCGGTACGAAGATGGGAACCGGCGTCGCCGGGACGTCGGACGGCAGGGTGAGCTCGATCCCCCACACGTCGTCGGCCCAGATCGGGGCGTCGACCACGCCGTCGGCCACGCGCCCTCCCCGGCCCACCTCGGCGCCGCCGTCATCCACCACGACGAAGCACGCCTCGGCATCGAAGGGCATCTGGGCGTCGGGGGCCGGGAGCACCGAGACGCTCCTCCCCCGGTAGGCGTTGACCGCCACCGTCTCCAGAAGCCCTTTCACGTCCCAGAGGGAGACCAGCTCCTCGGGCACAGACCAGTGAGGTGGCTCCCTGCGGCCCGTGAGGACCACGGCCAGGTGGTTCTCCTCTGCCGGCGGCGCACCCGAGGCCTCCCTGCGGAACGACGTGGCGATCTCGAAGAGGCGCACGTCGCGCCGACCCCGGGCGAAGTTGTGCTCCACCCGGCGGAGAAGCGACGGCAGCACGGTCCGGCGGATGAAGGGCTCCCGGGTGTTGAGCGGATTGGCCACGCGCACGTCCCCCTCCCCTTCCGGGACGAACGCCGGCGTCTGGGCCTCGAAGAAGCCCCGGCCCACCAGCACGGCCCTGAGCTCGTCCTCGAGCTGGAACATGGGGTGGTCGGGAACCGTGTTGGGTCTGTATGCGCCCAGCTCCTCGGGGAAGCGGTCGTAGCCGTGGGCCCGGGCCACCTCCTCGATGAGGTCGATCTCCCGCGTAACGTCGTAGCTGCGGAAGCCCGGGACCTCCACCTCCAGGACGTCCTCCCCGGCTGCGCGCACCGCGAATCCCAACGGCTCCAGGTATCCGCGGACCACGTCGGCCTCCAGGGGGACGCCCAGGACACGCTCGATGCGGGCCAGGCGGAGACTCACGGTTGCGGGGGAGAACGGACGGGCGCAGACGTCGAGGACGGGGCCGTCCACCGAGCCCCCTGCCGTGGCCAGGATGAGGGCCACGGCGCGCTCCACGGCCCGGCGCAGCCCCGCAGGGTCCACACCGCGCTCGAAGCGGTAGGAGGCGTCGGTGGACATGACGAGGGCGCGCCGCGTGGCACGGATGGACTTGGGCTCGAAGAGGGCGCACTCCAGGAGCACGTCCGTGGTGTCCCCGCTCACCTCCGAGTCCTGCCCACCCATGACGCCGGCCACGGCCACGGGGCGCTCGGCGTCGCAGATCATGAGCATGTCCGGCGTGATGGCTCGCTCCTCGTCGTCCAGCGTGGTGAAGCGCTTCTCCTCCGGGCGGGCCCGGCGCACCACGATGGACGAGCCCGCCAGGTTGCGCAGGTCGAAGGCGTGCAGCGGCTGGCCCAGCTCCAGCATGACGTAGTTCGTGGCGTCCACCACGTTGTTGATGGGCCGTGCGCCGGCGCCCCGGAGCCGCTCCTGGAGCCAGGCCGGGGAGGGTCCGATCTCCACACCGCGGATGACGGCGCCCAGGTAGCGGCTGCACAGGTCGGGATCCTCGATACGGATCCCCACGTCGCCCACGCGCACGTCGGACGCACCCTCCTCCCACGCCAGCGTGACCCCCGGGTCCCCGGGGAGGTCGGGAAGGCGGGTCTCGCCGTCTCCCTCCGCCGCCAGCTCCCGGGCGATCCCCAGATGGCTCAGGAGGTCGCCCCGGTTGGCCGTGATCTCCACGTCCAGCGTCACGTCGTCCAGGCCCATGGCGCGGACGAAGGGCTCCCCCGGGGTGAAGTCGCCGTGGATCTCCATGATCCCCGCATGGTCGGTCCCCAGGCCCAGCTCCTTGGCGGAGCAGAGCATGCCCTCCGAGTGCTCGCCCCGGATCTTCGCCTTCTTGAGCTTGAAGTCGCCGGGAAGGACGGCCCCGACCGGGGCGAAGGGATACCACGCGCCCGCCTTCACGTTGGGCGCGCCGCACACCACCTGCACCACACCGCTCCCCCCGTCCACCGTACACAGCGACAGGCGGTCGGCGTTGGGGTGGGGGCCGGAGGTGAGGACCTTGCCTACGACCACGTCCCCCAGCCCGGTCCCAGGCGACACCATCTCCTCCACGGGCGCGCCCCGGAGCGCCAGGTGGCTCGCCACCTCCTCGGCGGAGAGGGTGAGCCCCGGCACCAGGTCCTTGATCCAGCGATACGAAGCGTTCATCGGGCGAACTGGGACAGAAAGCGTAGGTCGTTGTCGAAGAAGGTGCGCAGGTCGTCCACGTGGTGCTTGAGCTTGGCGATGCGCGCGGGTCCCATGCCGAAGGCGAAGCCGGTGTAGCGCTCCGAGTCGTACCCGGCGTTGTCCAGCACGTTGGGGTCCACCATGCCCGCCCCCATGATCTCCAGCCAGTCCGTCTCCTCGGTGGATCCGTCGGCGTGGGTGACGATCCGCTTCACGTCCACCTCCGCGCTGGGCTCGGTGAAGGGGAAGAACGAGGGCCGGAAGCGCACCTCGGTCCCGGGCCCCCAGAAGCGGCGGGCGAACTCGGCCAGGGTGGCCTTGAAGTCCACGAAGGTGATCCCCTCGTCCACCACCAGCCCCTCGATCTGGAGGAACGCCGGCGTGTGCGTGGCATCGTAGGTGTCGCGCCGGTAGACCCACCCCGGCGCGATGATGCGGATGGGGGGCTCGTGCTTCTCCATGGTGCGCATCTGCACCGGCGAGGTATGGCTGCGCAGGAGGACCGAGTCCTCCAGGTAGAGCGTGTCCTGCTCGTCGGCCGCCGGATGGTCCAGCGGCGTGTTGAGGGCCTCGAAGTTGTACCACTCCGTGTCCGCCTCGGGGCCCCGGGCCCGGCTGAAGCCCATGTCCCGGAAGATGGCCCAGATCTCGTCGACGACCCGGGTCACCGGGTGCAGCCCACCCTGCCAGGGCTGGCGGGACGGAAGCGTCAGGTCTTCGGCGGACGCGGCGCTCGCCTCGGCGGTCAGGGCACGCTCCCTCCCCTCCAGGGACTCGGTGACCACGCCCTTCACCCGGTTCGCCTCCTGACCCACGGCGGGCCGCTCCTCGGGCGCCAGCTCCCCGACGCCGCGAAGGATGAGGGAGATCTTCCCCTCCTTGCGGCCCAGATACGTCACCCGGACGTCCTCCAGGGCGTGCGCGTCCTCCGCAGCCTCGATGGCCTCCAGGGCTTCCTTCTCCAGCGTCTTCAGCGCTTCAAGGGGATGCATGTCGTCTCTCGGATCTCGTGGTCGGCCCCCGTCGCCGGACGGCAGGCCGAAAGCTATCAATCGCACCAGGGGCGGCAAACCTCGGAACGCTCACCATCCGACGCCGCCGCGGCGCAGGCCCAACGAAGAAGGGCCCCGCGGCAGCGCGCCGCGGAGCCCTCGGGACCGAGCCTGGAGGGGGGATCAGCCGGCCTTGGCCGCCAGCCCTTCCTTGGCACGGTCCACCAGGGCCGCAAACGCCTCGGGGTTGCGCACCGCGAGGTCGGCCATGGCCTTGCGGTCCATCTCCACCCCGGCCTCCTTCAGGCCGTTGATGAACCGCGAGTAGGACAGGTCGTGCTCCCGGACCGCCGCGTTGATGCGCGTGATCCAGAGCGACCGGAAGTTCCGCTTCTTCTTCTTGCGGTCGCGGTAGGCGTGCTCCCACCCCTTCTCCACTGCGTCCTTCGCGGTGCGCAGGAGATTCTTGCGGCCACCGAAATAGCCCTTGGCGTTCTTCAGCAGCTTCTTCTTCCGCTTGTGCCGCGCGGGCGCGGATGTCGATCGAGGCATGGATCTTCCTCCTCAGCTGCCGTAGGGGAGCATGCGCTTCATGCGCTTCTCGTCGGACTTGGCCACCAGGTCCGACTTGCGCAGCCGCCGCTTCCGCTTGGTGGACTTCTTCGTCAGGATGTGGCTCTTGTTGGCATGGTGGCGCTTCAGGCGGCCCGTTCCGGTCCGCTTGAGGCGCTTCGCCGCACCCCGGTGTGTCTTCATCTTGGGCATGGAATCACCTGCTTCTACTTCATTTTGACGGGCGCCAGGACCATGGAAATGACCCGGCCCTCGAAACTCGGATGTTGCTCGACCTTCCCCACGTCCTGGAGCTCCTCGGTCACACGGGACAGGATCTCCAGGCCCAGCTCCGGATGGTCCCTCTGCCGGCCCCGGAACATCATGGTCAGCTTGACCTTGTTCCCCTCCTCGAGGAACCGCCGGGCATGGCGGGTCTTGAATTCGTAGTCGTGCTCCTCGATGCCAGGCCGGAACTTCACTTCCTTCACCTGGATCGTGTGCTGCTTCTTCTTCGCCTCTCGGGCCTGCCGGGCCGCCTCGTACTTGTACTTCCCGTAGTCCATCATCTTGACCACGGGTGGACGGGCGTCCGGAGCCACCTCCACCAGATCCAGCCCGCTCTCCGACGCTCGCTCCCGCGCTTCGTCGATGGAGACGATGCCGATCTGCTCTCCGGCGTCACCGATGAGCCGGATGGGGCTGATCCGGATCTGCTCGTTGACGCGGACTCGCTTCTCGCTGATCTGACCTACCTCCGCCTGCGTTCAGACGACGGGGGACGGACCCCCGTAGTGGACACAACGAAAAAAGCCCGAGACTGTCTCGGGCCGCGACCGGAGCCGGAACGGACGTGTCTCCGTCCGATCCCATGGCTCTCGCGACCCTCACGTCGGCCCTCTCGAGCCCTGAAGGTGGGGCCGAGGTCCTCCGGCCCACTTCTCAGCATGTCTATGCACCCGCACGCGGGTGGTCGGGAAAGATGGGCCATCCCGGCCCCGCGGTCAACGCTTCCGTCCGCGGGCTTTCCACGCGGCCGGTGAAGCACGAAACTCCTTCCCGTCATCGTACCCCACCCCACCGGGAGAGCTTCGTGGATCCCGAACCGACGACCGCGCCCCCCGCTCCGGGGCTGGTGACCGAGAGCCTGCGCGCCGGGCAGTGGCTCTTCCGCTGGCGCAGCTATCCACCCCTGGTGGTCCTGGCCTACGTCCTGCTCGTGGTGGCCCTGGATCCGGCGCCGGCCGGCGGCGCGGCGGCCCTCCCCGTGTGGGTGGCCCTGGGCCTGGCCAGCGGGCTTCTCGGACTCGCCATCCGGGGGTGGACGGTGGGCCACGTGGCCATCGGTACGTCGGGCCGCGGCACCAGGGAGCTCCGCGCCGAGGAGCTCAACACCGGCGGGATCTACTCCCTGGTGCGACACCCCCTGTACCTGGGCAACTTCTTCATGTGGATGGGCGTGGTGATCTTCGCGGGCAAGCCCACGGCCATGCTCGTAACGGTGCTGGCGTTCTGGCTCTACTACGAGCGGATCATGACCGCCGAGGAGCGCTTCCTCTACGAGAAGTTCGGCGACGCCTTCGCCGCATGGGCGGAGAAGACCCCGCCCTTCTTGCCCCGCTTCGGCGGCTGGAAGCCGTGGCCCTACCCCTTCAGCTTCCGGTTCGTGCTGGGCCGCGACTACCAGGCGCTCTACGGCTTCGTGGCGTCCACGGCGGTAGTGGCGCTCCTGCGCGTGGGCGTGGCGCGGCAGGCGTGGGCCGCCGCCGTGCCGTGGGCGTGGTACTTCGCGGCGGGCACGGTCGCCTACTTCGTGCTCCACACCCTGAAGCGGCGGACCCGGCTGCTGGAGCCCCGGGACCGGCGCTGAGGAGCGGCGGGCGGGAACGGCGCGCGCCCCAGGGGTGCTCGCCGCCGTCGCCGGCAGCGGTTCCATCCTCTACGGCGGCCCGGCGCAGCGCGGATCCAGCTCCAACGCCTCGACCACGTCCTCCCAGGCGAAGGCGCTCACGCCTCCGTCGGCGTGCGTGGCGAAGAAGGCGGCTCCGTCGAAGCCCGGCACCGGCGCCGGCGCGAAGACGACCCCGTCGGTGCTCCGGGTCGCGCGTCCCCGGAACGCGCCCACGTACCCGAGGTCGTCGAGGCGGAACAGACGGAAGACCGTGGGCCCCTCCCCCACGTCGGCCACGATCCAGTAGCCCGGGGCGCCGGCACACGGGACCCGGGCGATCCCCTCGGGGTCCCCGGCGAGGACCCCCTCCCCCACCCGCACCCCGGCATAGGCCCCGGCGGTGTCGTAGACCAGCACGCGCCGCCGCCGGTCCTCGACCGCCAGCACCCGGTCGTGGGCCGGGTCCACGGCGACGCTCTCCACCACCCACAGGGCGCCGGGGAAGCCCTCGGGATCGCCGAAGGCATGGTGGGCGGTCACCGTGGGCGTGCCGTCGGGGGCCACCCGCAGCCGGAATCGGTGCAGGCGGCGGTCCAGGTCGTTGGAGCCGTCGCCCTTGAAGAGGTAGTCGTCGGAGATCCAGACGGTCAGCTCCGGGAGGGCGCCCACCACCGCGATCCCGTACGGACGCTCCAGCACGTCCTGGCCGAAGGCGCCGGCGGGCTCACCCCCCGGGAGGTGGAGCACCTGCACGCGGCGATTGTCCCGGTCCACCACCAGGGCCAGGTCGCCCACCACGGCCACGCCGTTGGGATGGGCGAAGCGTCCGGGAGCGGCCCCCTCACCGCCGAACGCCCCCACCCACGCTCCGGTTGCGGCGTCGAAGAGCTCCAGGTCGCTGCTGGCCCGACCGGTCACCACCACCCGGCCCCGGCCGTCACGGACCCACAGCGCCGGGCTGTCCACCTCCCACGTGGAATCCAGAGGGCTCAGCCACCGCTCGGCCACCGTGACCGCGCGCTCGGTGGACATCGCCGGTGGCGGACGCCCGTCGTCCGCAGCGGCGGCGGAACCCTCGGCGGGCGGCCCGCCCCGCGTGCACGCCGCCACCGCTGCCGCGGCGACACACGCCAGGACCGGGGCGGCGCGGGAGGACGCGGCCATGGGCGAGGGGCGCGTCAGTCCAGGGCGCGGGTGCGGATCTGCTCGGCCACCAGGGCCACGAACTCGGCACGGGGCATGACCTCCTGCTTCTTCCCGGCGCCACGCTTGCGCACCGCCACCGTGCCGTCGCCGGCCTCCCGCTCGCCCACGACCCCCATGTAGGGGACCTTCATGGTCTCGGCCTCGCGGATGCGGTAGCCCAGCGTCTCCTTGGCCTCGAGATAGGCCCGCACGCCCGCCGCCCTCAGCTCGGCGACGAGGTCCGCCGCGCTCTCCGTCCACTGCTCCGACACCGGGAGGATCCGGACCTGCTCCGGCGCCAACCAGGTGGGGAACGCCCCGGCGTAGTGCTCGATGAGGATGGCGATGAAGCGCTCGAACGACCCGCACACGGCCCGGTGGATCACCACGGGCCGGTGCTCGGCGTTGTCCTGCCCCACGTAGGTGAGGTCGAAGCGCTCCGGCGCGTTGTAGTCGAGCTGGATGGTGCCGAGCTGCCAGCTCCGGCCGATGGAGTCGGTGACGTGGAAGTCGATCTTGGGGCCGTAGAACGCGCCGTCCCCGGGCTCCACCTCATAGTCCCGCCCGGTGGCCTCCAGCGCCTCGCGCAGCGCCGCTTCCGCCTGGTCCCAGAGCTCGTCGCTCCCGATGCGCATCTCGGGGCGCGTGGCGAAGACCATCCTGGACGTGAGCCCGAAGGCCTCGTAGTGGCCCAGGATGAAGTTGGTCAGGAACTGCACCTCGCGTGCGATCTGGTCCTCACGGAGGAAGACGTGGCAGTCGTCCTGGGCGAACTGGCGCACGCGGGTGAGCCCCGAGAGCGCACCCGACAGCTCGTTCCGGTGCAGCACGTCGAGGGTCACGTAGCGTACCGGCAGCTCCCGGTACGAGTGGGTCTGCGACCCGTAGTAGATGTAGTGCGAGGGACAGTTCATGGGCTTGAGCGACATGTCGTGCTCCTCGGTCTCGGTGTCGAGCACGAGGAACATGTTCTCGCGGTACTTCCCCCAGTGGCCCGACTGCTCCCACAGCTGCTTGGTGTAGAGCAGCGGCGTCTTCACCTCCAGGAAGTCGTCGCGCTGCCGCTCGCGCACGAAGGCCTCCAGGATGTTGTAGAGCGTCGTGCCGCGCGGCGTCCAGAACGCCGCGCCCGGCGAAACGGGGTGGAACTGGAAGAGGTCCAGCTCACGGCCCAGCCGCCGGTGATCCCGGCGCCTGGCCTCCTCCAGGCGGTGGAGGTGCTCCTCGAGCTCCTTCTTGCCGAAGAAGGCGGTCCCGTAGATGCGCTGGAGCATCTGGCGCTTCTCGTCACCCCGCCAGTACGCGCCGGCCCCCGAGAGGAGCTTGAAGTGCTTCACCCTCCCGGTGCTCGGCACGTGGGGACCCCGGCACAGGTCCAGGAATGCGCCGTCCCGATACACCGTGATGACCTCGTCGTCGTCGAACTCCTCCAGGCGCTCCAGCTTCAGCGGATCGTCGGAGAAGAGCTCCCGCGCCTCCTCCTTGGTGACGCGTCGGCGCTCGAAGGGGAGATCCTCCTCGACCACCTCGGCCATCTTGGCCTCGAAGGCCTCCAGGTCCTCGGGCGTGAACGGCGCCTCCACGTCGAAGTCGTAGTAGAAGCCGTCGTCGATGGCCGGGCCGAAGCCGATGCCCGCGCCCGGGCGCAGCTCGCGGACGGCCGTGGCCAGGACGTGGGCGGCCGAATGGCGCAGCACCGAGAGCGCCGCCTGGTCCTTCTCGGTGAGGATCCTGAGGGAAGCGTCTTCCTCGAGGGGCGTCATGAGATCGCGGGTCTCGCCGTCCACGACGGCGGCCACGGCCGCTTTCGCCAGGCCGGGGCCGATGGCCGCGGCGGCGTCGCCGGCGGTGGATCCCCGGGGAAGCTCGAGGACGTCGCCGTTGGGAAGCGTAATCCGGATCTGATCGCTGGCCATGGTCTTTCGATTCGGTTGGGGTGGTCCGGTTCGGTGGCGCCGGACGACCGGGGGTCAACAAAAAGCGCGGCCCCTGGGGTCCGGGGGCCGCGCCTCTCGGTCGTTGTCTCGCTTCAGCTCAACCGACGCGCGCAGCCCCCCGCCCGGTCGTGGTCCGGCCGGCGGTGGTGGTCGTGGTGCGCGTCGTGCGGTGCGGGTCCATGCCCGTTCACTCCCTGGCTGAAGCTCGTGGCCGAAGGATGCGAGGATGGGGGTGTCCGGTCAATGGCCGCCTCCGCGGCTCGCGCCTTCGGCCTCCACCCTCTCCCGGCTTCCGGCGGTGATCTCGTCCACGATGCGCCGGGCCCCGTAGACCTTCTCCAGCGCCTCCCGGATGGCACGCACGTCCACCATGATGTTCCGTCCCCGGTCGGGGAGGTAGATGAAGTCCCGGGACAGCCCCTCGATGTTCCGGTCGAAGTTGAGCCCGACCAGCGCCAGCTCCCTGGTCACCGCCGGCGAGCCCGAGTTGCCCCCGTAGGTGTCGGCCGTGGACACGAAGTTGAGGGGCGTGGAGAGGTCCAGCCCCTCCGGCGGGGGCACCCACCGGTCCGGAAGCTGCCAGTCCACGTTGCCCTCGTGGCCGTAGTACCGATCGTACACGCCGTAGAAGGTGGTGTGGGTCGGCGCCAGGGTGCCGTTGTACTCGTAGCCCTTCACCACGCCGTCGGTGATGCGCGGCGACGACGTCGCGTCGGGGGCCACGTCGGTCCCGTACACCTGGAAGCGCGCCCGGCCCAGGTCCGCGGCCAGCTCCCGCTCCCGGGCGGTGAGGGGCCGCTCCCGCTCCAGGTAGGCGGCCATGCGCCGGCCCAGGGCGGCCCACAGCGCCACGCCGGGATCGTCCGCCGGGATGCCGCCCGCCTCCAGCGCCGCCCGGGTGCGCTCCTGCGTCGCCAGCACCGACCGGCGCAGCAGCGACGTGGCGGCGCCCTCGGGGGAGCGTCCGTCCAGCGCCAGCGCCACCAGGGCGTCGTTCTCACCCAGGTAGCGCTGCAGGTCGCCCAGGCGCAGCGCGAGGAGGTCTTCCTCCAGGTCGCCCGGATGGTCGCTCACGCCGGCGAGATCGTTCTCCAGGGCCCGGAGCGAGTCCGCGGGGGCCCCGCCGGCCCGGGCCGCAGCCAGGGCCGAGGCCACGGCGGCCCGCTGCAGCAGGCGGGAGCCGTACGTGCGGTGGCCCACGTTGTAGAAGGCGCCGTGCTCCCCGGCGAGCTCGGTGCGCCGCGCCACCACCGCAGCGATGTCGTCCACCACGCCGCCGTACGCGCCCAGGAGCTCCGGGTCCGCGCTCAGCGAATCGAGGAACGCCGCCTCGGCCGCCGCCTTCCTGGCCATGATGGCCGGGTCACGGAGCGCCGCCAGGCGTCCCGTGTAGGCCTTGAGCGAGTTGGAGAGGGAGAAGGCCTGGTTGCGGAGCCCCAGCCGCTCGCCCGTCACGGGATCGGCGGCGTAGGCATCGCGGAGCGCCTGGAGCCGGCTCGCGTAGAAGGCCTTGCGCACCGGCGCGTACACGTCCCGCTGGAAGGTGAGCTGCGCCACGGTCTGGAGCCGGTTCGTGGGCCCCGGGTTCCCGATGATGAACACCGGATCGCCCTCGTGGACGCCCTCGCCCCACGCGAACCAGTGCTCCGGCTCGTAGGGCTTCCCGTCGACGTACACCCGGTAGAAGGCGAAGTCCAGGGCGTAGCGGGGGTAGGTGAAGTTGTCGGGATCGCCGCCGAAGAAGCCCATGTTCAGCTCGGCCGCCGCGACGAGGCGAACGTCGGTGAAGCGGCGGAACACGTAGGCCGAGTAGCGCCCGCCGTTGTAGAGGGGCACCACCTGCACGAAGACGTTTCCGTCCTCCCGGTGCCGGGCCTCGAGCCGTGCGCGCACCGCCTGGATGGCCCGGGCCCGGGCCTCCTGGCGCGCGTCGGGCGCCGCCCGGTCCACGGCGCCGAGGATCTCGTCCGTGACGTCGGCCGCCTGGATGAGCTGGTCGGCGTAGTAGCGGGGGATGGGCCGCTCCTCCTCCGGCGTGGCGGCATAGAAGCCGTCGTCCAGGAGATGCTCGCCTTCCCGGGTCACCGAGGCCACCGCGCCACGGGCGCAGTGGTGGTTCGTCACCACCAGGCCCCGGGGTGAGACGAAGGAGGCCGAGCATCCCGGGATGCGGAGCGCCGACAGGCGCGCCCGCTCGAACCACGCCGGCGATGCATCGAAGCCGTACGTCTCGGAGAAGTAGGCCGACGGCGCGTACTCGAAGGTCCACATCTTCCCGAAGTCGAAGCGACCGGGACGGATGGTGTCGGGGTCGAACGCGGCCGATTGGGCCGCGGCCGAGCTGGCCAGGACGAGGGCGAGGAGGCCGGCGGGCAGGGCGGCCCGAACCCTCCGGAATGGGGTCGCGATCATGGGGAGATCCCGTTGAGGTCACGGGAGGGTCGGTTCCGCCGGCGAAAGGCGTCGTTCCGCCGACCCCATACGGTAGCCTCGGCCGCCCCGTCTGGGGAGCCCGTGGCGCCGACGCGCCACCCGATTACCATTGGGTGCCCTCCAGCGACTCCCACCGCACAACGCCCGTGACCGTTCTCCTGCACACCGTGGCGCCGGTCTTCGGCATCCTGGCCCTGGGCCTGGCGGCCGCCCGCTTCGGGCTGCTGGGCCGGGGCGGCGTGCGGGGGCTCGTCCTCTTCGTCTTCAACGTGGCCATCCCGGTGCTCCTCTTCCGGAGCATGGCCACCATGACGCTCCCCGACGTCCTTCCCTGGCGCGTGCTCGTGGCCTTCTACACGGGGTCGCTCCTCACCTGGGGCCTGGGAATGGCGGCGGGGCGCTTCGCCTTCGGCCGGCGCACCGACGAGGCCGCCATCTTCGCCATGGGGGCGGCGTTCTCCAACACGGTGCTCCTGGGCATCCCCATCGTCCTCACGGCCTTCGGGCCCGAGGCCACCCTCCCGCTCATGATCATCATCGCCTTCCACTCGGCGCTGTTCATGCCCCTCACGGTGGGCGTGATCACGGCGTCGCGGGGCAACGGGGGGCGCGTGGGCCCGCAGCTGGGCCGCACCATCCTGGAGGTGGTGCGCAATCCCATCATCCTGGGGCTGGCCGTGGGGCTGGCCGTGAACCTGACCGGGCTGGCGCTCCCGGCGCCGGTGGACCACATGGCCGAGCTGCTGGGAAGGGCCGCGGTGCCCACGGCCCTCTTCGCCATGGGCGCCTCGCTGGCCGGCTACTCCTTTCTGGGGGACGTGCCCCCCGCCCTGGCGCTCTCGTCCCTCAAGCTGGTGGTCCACCCCGCCATCGTCTGGGTCATGGCGGTGCACGTCCTGGGGATCGAGGGCATCCAGGCTCCGGTGGCCGTGACCATGGCCGCCATGCCCGCCGGCGTGAACGTGTACCTCTTCGGCGCGCGCTACCAGGCGGCTCCCGACGTGGCGGCCCGGACCGTGCTCCTCACGTCCCTCCTCTCCGTCGCCACCCTCTCCCTCCTGCTGGTGCTCCTGGGCGCCTGACCGGGTCCCGCGTCGGTGCAGCCGGCGTCAGTACAGGG
>JASFRY010000039.1:0-15016 GCA_050114675.1 Gemmatimonadota bacterium
TGATACCAGATGTCCGGATCGTCGGGATAGCGCTGGGCCGCATCGCGCAGCGTCGGGAAGAACGACGCGTCCCCCGAGCGAGCGGCTTGGCTGGCCTGCACCATGATGCGCTCCCGGGCCGGGAGCCGGTCCATCATGCCCTCGGCTTTCTGCAGGGCCCGCGCCCCGGCCTCGCTGCCGATGTCTTCGAGCCATCCGTAGGCGTCTGCGAGCCGGTACCATCCCAGGGCGAAGAGGGAGTCCTGCTCCACCGCACGCTCGTAGGACGCAGCCGCCGTGGCGAAGTCGGCGTGGCGCATGGCGGCCTCGCCCTGGAGGTACGCCCGGAGTGCGGGCAGGGAGGACGTGGTCAACGCCTCGAGGCGCTCGCTCTGCACGGCACCACTACCTGTTGCTCCGATGAGCCCCCGGGTGAGATCCACCGAGAGCTCGTTCGCCAGCGAGAGAACGTCCTCGGCGCTCCCCTCCTCCGAAGCGGTCGCCACCTTGTCGCCTGACGACAGGTCGTACACCTCTGCGCTGAGGCGGATACCCGCCGGACTCCCCACCACCGTGCCCACCAGACCGTAGCGGGCATCGGTGGCGGCTGCCGCCTCCAGGACCGTGCGCAGGTCCGGAGCGTCGCTTTGGACCTTCTCCCGCCACCGCGCCATGACGGTACGGCTGTCGATGGTCCGGAAGCCGCCCAGTCCGTCCAGGTTGGTGGAGAGGAGATCCACCATGCCCTCGCGCCACAGATCGAGGTTGTCGCCGCCGGTGACGGAGAACGGCACCACGGCGATGCCCTCGGCGGCCTCGCCGGCCGCCACCTCCTGAGGGCCAAAGGCCGGGATGCTCCGGCCCGTGAGGAGCACGTACACACCGGCGCCCCCGAACAGCAGCGAAAGCGCCACGACTCCTCCCAGGATTGCGCGCCCCCAGGTCAGGTACGGCAGCCTTCCCGCCTTGATGCTGGCCAGCGCCTCGGCGGGCGCCACCTCCCAGTCGGTGGGTCGCTCCCCGGCCTCCTCGGCGGCCGTGGTGCTGGGCAGCGATTGGACCCACGCCGTGGCCAGGATGATGACCAGGCCGATGGCCAGGAGCAGCAGGGCGAAGCCGCCGACCCATTGGGGCAGCCCCACCGTGTTGGTGAGGACGTCGGCGAGCTGAAGCACGCCCCACGAGGCGCCCAGGTAGACCAGGAGCACCTGGACGATGCGGGCCTGCTTGAGGCGTTCGAAGAGGGAGGGTCGGTCGGTCATGGTCATCCTCCCAGGCGGGCCAGCGCTTCCCGGGCCTCACGGACCCGGGGGATGTCCGCATCGCTCTCGCGGGTGATGGAGACCAGGTGGCCCCACGCCTCCCGCGCCTTCTCCGTGTCACCCTTCCCCTCGTAGGCCTTGGCCTGGACGTAGAGCGACGACGGCCGGCTGTACCCGAAGACATTGTACTGGGCGTGGTGGATGGCCTGGTCCCACCGTCCCTGGGCCAGGTCCATCTCGGCCAGCGACTCCTCCACCTGCCCTCGGGCGAAGCCGCCGCTGTCCTTGTACCGCTCGAACACCCTTCGCGCCGCGTCCATCTCACCCCGCCGAAGCGTTCCCAGGGCCTCCATCACGTCGGCATAGGCGTTGCGGGTCGCCGCCGTGGCCGAGTCGCCCTGTGCCGCCCTCTCTCGCGCCGCTGCGCGGACGCTCCGCACGGAGGCGGCCAGGTCGTCCCACCGCCCCGTCCCGGCCAGGAGGGGGGCGAGGAGGATGTGGCAGGTCGTGTTGTAGGGATCGTCGCACAGGGACGGCTCGGCCCGCTTGGCGAGCTCCGGCACGGGCGGCATCTCCCACTGGGAGAACTGGTGGCCGAAGTAGATCCCGAGATTGGCCGGGGACATGTCGGGGGAAGCGGCCCACTCGGCCGCCTCGGACAGCGCCCCGGCGCTCACCAGGCGCCAGGCGATGCTGCCCGTCTGATTCGATCCCCGGAGGTCACCGAAGATCTCGTCCAGGCGGGCCAGCCGGTCGAACCGGTCGGTGAATCCGTTGTAGGTGCCCAGGAGCACGTCCAGGTCGTGGACGTGAGCCTCCCGCGCTGCCTGAAGGGCGCCCTCGGCCTCCGCCGAATCGCCGAACACGAGGGGGATGGCGATCTCGTGACTCTTCACGCCTCGATCGTTCCCCGCCAGCTCGACGTACCGGGCCACCGCGGCCTCCGCCGCGCCACGGTCACCCTTCCAGATCCCGAGGTCGGCCACGTGGACCCAGTAGGGGGCGAAGTTGGGGTCCAGGGCCACCGCACGGTCCAGGGCCTTCTCGATCTCGTCGAGCGTGGCGTAGGTGGCGGCAGGGACGTGGATCAGCGTCTCGGCCAGCAGGAACCACGCTTCGGGGTCGTCGGGGTACTTCTGCACCGCCTGGCGCAGGACGGGCAGCCCCTCCCCCGAGCCCCGGTTGAGGGCGTCCCACGCCGACATGATGAACTGGTAGCGGGGCGGCAGATTTTCCGTGTGGGCCACCGCCCGGTCGCCGTACTCCTTCATCTTCTCGCTGTTCACCGCCTCGAGCCATCCGTACGCCTCGGACAGGCGAACCAGCCCGATGGCGAAGGACGTGTCGGCCGCCACGGCGCGCTCGAAGCTCTGCACGGCCTCGGCGAAGTCGCCCTTCCGGTAGTGGCGCTCCCCTTCCAGGAACTCGCGGAGCGCGTCCAGCGACTCGGTGGTGAGGGTCTCGGCGGTGAGGTCGCCGGCTCCTTCTCGTCCCGTGTTCTCCAGGAGGGACCGAACGGTGCCCACCGCCAGGTCGTCCACGAGGCGGAGAACGTCTTCGGTCCTGCCCTCCGACTGGCCCTGGGCCACCTCTTCGCGGGTGTCGAGATCGTAGACGTTGCTCACCAGCCGCACGTTGTCGCCGATCCCCACCACGCTCCCCACGATGGCGTACCGGGCGCCCGTGGCCCCGGCCGCGCGGAGTGCGGCGTCCAGATCGGCGGTCTCGGCGTCGCCCACGCTCTCCTTCCAGCGGGCCATGACCGTCCTGGGATCGATGGTCCGGAAGCCCCCCACCCCGTCCAGGTTGTTGGAGAGGAGGTCCACCATCCCCTCCTTCCAGATCTCCAGACCCTGGCCCCGGACGTCGAAGGGCACCACGGCGATGCCGGTGGCCGCCACGTCGGCGCCGACCTCCTGGGGTCCGAACCCGGGGGCCCGCCTGCCCGTGAGGAGGACGTACACGCCGGAGAGCCCGAAGAGGAGGGAGAGCGCAAAGACGCCACCGATGAGCGCCCGTCCCCAGGTGAGGTGGGGAAGCCTCCCGGCCTTGAGGCTCGCCACGACGTCCGACGGAGCCACCTGCCAGTCGGTGGGAAGCTCACCGGCCTCTTCCCTGGCCGTGGTGGACGGCAGCGACTGCACCCAGGCCGTCGCCAGCACCACCATGAGACCGATCCCCATGAGGACGACCGCCACCGGGCCCACCCACTCCGGAAGGGACAGGAGCCCGATCAGGGTGTCCACGAGCTGGAGCACTACCCAGACGGCGCCCAGGTAGACGAGGAGCACCTGGACGATGCGCGCCTGCCTGAGGCGCTCGAAGAAGGAAGGACGTTCGCTCATCGTCACCCTCCCAGGCGGGTCACGCCGTCTCGGGCCTCCTGGGCCCACAAGAGGTCGGGGTCCGCGTCGACCAACAGGTCTGCGGCCTTCCGGTAGGCCGCGCGCGCGGAGGCGGTGTCTCCCAGCGCTTCCTGGATCTTACCGACCCGCACCTGGGCGTAGGGGAGGTATGCGCCCGACATCCTCCGGAACATCTCCAGGGCCCGCGCCGGCCGGCTCTCGGCCAGGAGCTCGGCCAGGCGCCAACGCACCGGTCCGGCGAAGGCCGGGAGATCGCTCGCCTCGGCGAGCAGGGCTCGGGCCTTGTCGACGTCGTGCTCCTGCCGGTCGGCCCACCACCCCTCGATGGCTCGGGCGATGAGCCTGTGCTCTTCCCCGTGGCCGGGAGCGTTCTGGGAACGGTAGAGGCGGTCCAGAGAATCGTTGCGCTCCATCCATCGGCGCCATTCCTTCCGGTCTCCCCGCTCGGCGGCCGCCATGCCCATGGCCAGCATGCATCCCGCGCCAGCGTCGAGCCTCGTACCGCAGACCTCCGGGTCTCGAGCCAGCGCCAGATACTCGGGGGCCAGGGAAATGGCCAGGGTCTGGAATGACACCGCGTGCTGCATGCGGTAGTAGTCGCTTTCGTCGGGCGCAGACAGGTCTTCTCCGGCCAGGTGGATCCGTCCGGCACGGAGGTCGAGCTCGAGCAGTCGGTTCAACCACACACCCTGGTGGTGCAAAGCGATGGCCTTCAGGGCCACCTCCCTCTGCCAGGCAGGGTCCGGAAGACCGTCCCATCCGACGGAGTTGGCCATCTGGAAGAGATCCCTCTCGGAAAGCGAGTCGAGACCGGCCAGCGCTGCCTGCCGCTCTGCGGGACTACCCAGATAGATCCGGAACGCGACGGGGATGTACGGCTCGGGGTCCTGGCCCGAAGACGCCTCCTGGTACGCCTCCAACGCCGCCTTGGCGGCAGCGGTGTCGCCCGCGCCGATCTCCCCCTCGATGAGGTGGATGTAGTAGGGCGCGAAAGTGGGATCCAGTGCCACGGCATGCCTGAAAGCGTCCAGGTCCTCCTCCCACGACGCGAGCCCCGCGTCCTCGCCGAAATGTCGGAAGAAGTCGCCCAGGAGGTACCAGAGGTCGGGGTCGTCGGGGTATTGCTGTACCGCAGCGCGCAGCGGACCCTCGATGGAGAGGTCCCGCTCGGACATCGCCCTGTTGGCGTCGACGATGATGCGCTGTCGAGCCGGGAGTTGGTCGAGAAGCGTCGTGGCGCGCTCCGCAGCTCTCGCCATCTGCCTGCTGCTCACGTTCTCCAGCCAGCCGTAGCTCCCCGCCAGGCGTGCCCACCCCAGAGCGAAGGTCGAGTCCATATCTACAGCACGCTCGTACGCAGCCACCGCCCCGGCGAAATCCGCCTTCCTGAACGCGGCCTCACCTTCCAGGTAGGCTCTCAGCGCGGGAAGCGACGTGGTGGTGAGCCCGGCGACCCGGGGCACCGCGATGACGTCTTGCCCGGTCTTGGTCAGGAGGTCCCGGGTCAGGTCCACCGAGAGCCGGCCCACCATGGACAGCACGCTGTCGGCGGGGCCCTCCTCCACGGCCTGCACCACCTTCTTGCCGTTGGACAGGTCGTAGACCTCGGCGCTCATGCGGATACCCCTGGGGCCACCCACCAGGCCGCCCACCAGGCCGAGGCGCGCGCCCGTCTTGCCCGCCACCTCCAAGGACGTGGACAGGTCGGGAGACGCATCGCCCGAGACCTCCTCGCGCCACCGCGCCATGACCGTGCGGCTGTCGATGGTACGGAAGCCGGCCATGCCGTCGAGGTTGGTGGAGAGTACGTCCACCATCCCCTCCTTCCACAGATCGAGCTCGGCGTCCCCCGTTACGGTGAAGGGCATCACCGCAATCCCTGCCGGGGCCTCTCCGGCTCCTGCCTCCGTAGGTCCCAGAATGCCCCGGCCGCCCGTCGCCACCACGTAGAGACCCGCCCCGCCGAACAGGAGACAGAGCGCCACCACGCCCCCCAGGATGGCCCGGCCCCACGTCAGATGGGGAAGCCTGCCTTCCTTGAGGCTGGCCAGCGCGTCGGCAGGAGCGACCTCCCAGTCGGTGGGTCGCTCGCCTGCCTCTTCGGCGGCCGTGGTGCTGGGCAGGGACTGCACCCACGCGGTGGCCAGGATGATGACCAGGCCCACGAGGAGGAGAAGGATGGCCACGGGCATGACCCACTCCGGGAGGGAGAGGGATTCGGCCAGGACCTGAGCGATCTGGAGCACCGCCCACGACGCGCCCAGATAGACCAGGAGGACCTGGACGATGCGGGCGTGACGGAGACGTTGCCAAAGCGAGGGGGCTGACATGCGCCGGAAGATACGGTAATCGTTCCAATTAGCGAAAGCTCCACGTCTCGCGGCTTCTCTCGCGCGGAC
Organism: Gemmatimonadota bacterium; assembly: GCA_050114675.1. Lineage (GTDB taxonomy): Bacteria > Gemmatimonadota > Gemmatimonadetes > Longimicrobiales > Gaopeijiaceae > SZUA-318. Next base: position 6,007 of record JASFRY010000039.1, read on the forward strand.
GATGAGCTCCGGCCATGTTCCGCTTCCGCACCCTCAGCCGGAGTCGAGCCCATGGCCATCTCGCAACCCACCGTCCGCGCCCTCACGCCCACGCTGGGCGCCGAGGTCCTCGGCGTGGATCTGGAACGTCTCGACGAGGCCCAGCTGGACCTGGTCAGGGACGCGCTCACCGAGCACCAGGTGATCTTCTTCCGGGACCAGGACATCTCGGTGGAGGCCCACAAGGCCCTGGGTGCGCACTTCGGCACCCTGGACGTCCATCCCAACGACCCCGGGCTCGAAGGCCACCCCGAGGTCATGATCATCCGCGCGGACGCCACGTCGAAGAGGGTGGCCGGCGAGATGTGGCACTCCGACGTGTCGTGCGCCGCCGAGCCGCCCATGGGCTCCATCCTGCGCATGTTCGAGGTGCCACCCGCCGGTGGAGATACGCTCTTCGCCAGCATGTACGCGGCGTACGACGCCCTCTCGGATCGCATGAAGGCCCTTCTGGGCGGCCTCACGGCCATCCACGACGGGGCGCCGTACTACCGGGAGGTGAACGCCATCCTGGGCCGGGACGACGGCGGCCGGTCGTACCCCCGGTCCGAACATCCCGTGGTGCGCGTCCATCCCGTCTCCGGGCGGAAGTGCCTCTTCGTGAACTCCATGTTCACCACGCGCATCGTGGGCCTTCCCCGGGCGGAGAGCGACGCCCTCCTCTCCTTCCTCTTCGACCACGTGAAGAGTCCGGCCTTCCAGTGCCGCTTCCGATGGGCACCCAACTCCGTCGCCTTCTGGGACAACCGGTGCACGCAGCACTACGCGGTGTGGGACTACTTCCCGCAGACCCGCTCGGGGTACCGCGTCACCATCCGGGGCGAGCGCCCGCGCGGCGCAGGGTGACGGCCTGGACGCGGTGGCCTCCACTTGACGCCTCCGGGCGCGGGCGCCAGCTTCGTCGGACCATGAAGAATGCGATCCACCTCCGGCACCACCACCATCATCACGCGGCCCCCACGGGCAGCGGGAGGGCGGTGCGCGCCTAGGACGTGAGTCCAAGCTGAGCATCCCGACCGTGGCCCGGAGGACCGGGCTGCGGTTTTTTTTGTGTCCATGGAGTCGAACATGACCGACGGTCGTCACGACGGGCGCGTGCGCGTCGCCCTGCCCAACAAGGGGCGTCTCGCCGACAAGGCCCTCGCCCTCCTGGAACAGGCCGGCCTGAAGGCGGCCTTTCGGGGCGACCGGGCCCTCATGGCGGAGCTGGGCCAGGACTTCCAGGCCCTCTTCGTCCGGGCCGCCGACATTCCGGAGTACGTGGCCGACGGGGCCGCAGAGGTAGGCATCACCGGGGCTGACCTGGTGGCGGAAAGCGGACGCGACGTAACCGAGGTCCTGGACCTGGGCTTCGGATTCTGTCGCCTCGCCGTCGCAGTGAGGGAGGAGTCGGAGGCCACGTCGGCCGCAGAGCTTCCCGAGGGGACCCGGGTGGCAACCTCGTTCCCCAACGTAGCGCGGCGCTACTTCCGTGAGCTCGGTATCGGCATCGAGATCGCACCCGTGAGCGGCGCTACCGAGATCGCCCCCCACCTGGGTGTGGCCGACGCCATCGTCGACCTGGTATCCACCGGATCCACCCTGCGCATGAACAACCTGCGTGAGGTGGACACCATCATGACGTCCACCGCCCGTCTGGTGGCCGGGCCTACGGCCCTGCGCGATGCCGGGGCCGAGCGCGCCATCGGTGAGTTGGGCACCGCGCTGGAGTCGGTCCTACGGGCCGAAGCCAAGCGATACCTCATGGCCAACGTGCCCCGGGCCCGCCTGGACGAGGTCCGCGGGATCATCCCGGGGATCAACGGACCCACCATCGTGGAGGTCCTCGATGGAGACGGCTGGGTCGCGGCCCATGCCGTCGTGGACGCGAATCAGGTGTATCAGACCATCGCCCGCCTCAAGGAGGTGGGCGCCGAGGGTATTCTCGTCACCCGAATCGAGCGGTTGATGCCATGACCAGCGATGCCACCCCGCCCCCGCCCAGCGGGGAGCCGGTCCTCTCGTTCTTCGTCGAATCGACCCTCGCCGATCTGACGTCCCAGGCGAGGAAGCGGCTTCTGGAGCGGATGCCGGAGGACGCGCCCGACCTGGTGCTCCGGGTGCGTGAGATCCTCGAGGACGTGCGTGCCCGGGGAGACCAGGCGCTCCTGGACATGGCCCGGCGCTTCGACAGCGTGGAGATGAACGCCGTCGAGGTGCCCGCAGATCGGATGGACAGGGCCGCCGCCGACCTGGATCCCACCGTGCGCCGGGCGCTCACGCGCGCGGCCGGGAACATCCGGGAGTTCCACGCCGCCCAGCTTCCGCAGGATGTGACCGTGGAGACGGAGCCGGGCGTGCGCGTCACGCGCCGCTGGACCCCTCTGCGCTCCGTGGGCGTCTACGCGCCCGGCGGGCTGGCGGCGTATCCGTCGTCGGTGCTCATGGGGGTGGTGCCGGCCCGAGCCGCCGGCGTCCAGGAGGTGGTGGTGTGCTCTCCGCCGGGACCCTCGGGATTCCCCCCCGACGCGGTCCTCGCTGCGTGCGCCCTGGCGGGCGCCACGCGTCTGTTCGCCATCGGTGGTGCGGGCGCGGTGGCGGCCATGACGTGGGGCACGGCCTCGGTCCCGGCGGTGGACGCCATCGTGGGCCCTGGCAACCGCTGGGTCACCGAGGCCAAGCGCCAGGTCGCAGGCGACATCGTCATCGATGCTCCGGCGGGACCGTCCGAGGTCGTGGTGCTGGCGGACGGAAACGCCGACCCGGATCTGGTTGCGGCCGAGCTCCTGGCGCAGGCCGAGCACGACCCCGACGCCGCGTGCGTGCTGGTCACGACCTCGGCCAGCATCGCGGAGACGGTGCGCAAGGCGCTGGCGGTGCGCCTCCAGTGGGCTCCGCGTCGCCTCGTGGCCGCCCAGGCCTTCGCCCGCTCCGGGGCGCTCCTGGTGAGCGACAACCTGGACGAGGCCGTCTCCTTCATCCAGTCGTACGCGCCCGAGCACCTGTGCATCATGACGGCCGACGCCGAAGGGGTGGCGTCGCGCTTCACCACGGCGGGAACCGTCTTCATCGGGGCGTGGGCCTCGGTGGCCTTCGGTGACTATCTCACCGGTGCCAACCACGTCCTTCCCACGTCCGGGCGGGCGCGAGCCTTCTCCGGGCTGTCGGCCCACCACTTCCTCCGCTCCTTCACGGTCCAGGAGGTCACCCGCGAGGGAGCGGCCGCCATGGCAGAGGACGTGGCGCTCCTGGCCGACACGGAGCGCCTTCCGGCCCATGGTGCGGCGGCGCTGCTGCGCATCGACCAATGACGCCGTTTCCCCGTCCCGACTACCGGGAGCTCACCCGGTATCAGTTCGATCGCACGCCGGTGGCGCTGGACCTGAGCGACAACACGAACCAGTGGGGTGCACACCCTGCGGCGCTCCGGGTCTTGAGGGAGACCGACGCCGAGGCGTTGTCCCGGTATCCCGACCTCTACGCCGACGACGTCCGGGCCGCGGCTGCCGAGCGCCTCGGGGTCCCCGAGACGTGCATCGCCACCGGGTGCGGCTCCGACGACGTGTTGGACTCCACGTACCGGGCGGTGGGGGGCTCGGCATCGGACATGGTGGCGGTGGCGGCCCCCACCTTCTCCATGGCGATGCCCCTCGCCCGGATGAACGGCATGCCGGGCCACGTCGTCCCGTGGGGTGAGGCGTTGGACGACCCGGCACGCCTCCTGGAGGGAGGCCCTTCGCTCGTGTACGTGTGCCGGCCCAACAACCCCACCGGCCACCTGGCTCCCACCGCATGGGTGGACGAGCTTCTGGATCGCGCCGGCGAGGACGGGCCCCTCGTGCTCCTGGACGAAGCCTACGTGGACTTCGGCGGCGAGACCTTCGCCGCCCGCGCCTCGGAGCACCCTCGCCTGCTGGTGACCCGCACCCTCTCCAAGGCCTTCGGCCTCGCGGGTCTGAGGGTCGGCTATGCCGTGGGCACGCCCGAGACGGTCCTGGAGGTGGAGAAGTCCCGGGGACCGTACAAGGTGAGCCGGCTGGCCGCGGCGGCCGCGGCGGCCGCGCTCCGGGACGAGGAGGGATGGGTCACCGAGACCGTGGCCCAGTGCGTGGAGAACCGTGCCCGGGCCATGGAGGCACTGGAGGAACGGGACCTCGTCCCTCTCCCCTCCAAGGCCAACTTCATCCTCTTCCGGGCCCCCGGCGGCGACGCCCGCGCCGACGCCCTGGCCGTTCGTCGGCGGGGCGTGGCCGTGCGGCCGTTCCCTGGCGACATGCCCGACGGGGGCGACGCGCTCCGTGTCACGGTGGCCCCCTGGCCCCTCATGGAACGCTTCTTCGAGGCGCTGGACGACCACACCGCCTCTCTGGGGGAAGCCCGGTGAGGGTCGCGCTCTTCGACTACGGCGCCGGCAATCTCCATTCGCTGGGCAAGGCCCTGGAGGGCGCGGGCGCCACGGTCTACGTGACGGGGGATTGGGAGGAGGCGCTGGGCCTCGACGCCCTGGTGCTGCCCGGAGTGGGCGCCTTCGGCGCGGCGGCCGCTGCCCTGCCCCCCGACCGGGAGCCCGTGCGCAGGGCCCTCGACGAGGGCCTTCCCTGCCTGGGGATCTGCCTGGGCATGCAGCTCCTCTTCGACGAGAGCGAGGAGTCGAAAGGGGCCGGCATCGGCCTGATTCCCGGCAGCGTCCGGCGACTGCGGGCCGCCGTCGTGCCGCAGATGGGCTGGAACGACGTGGAGGTCGCGTCGGACCCGCTCTTCGAGGGAGCGGAGCCCCTGGTGGCCTACTATGCCAACTCCTACGTGTGCTCCCCCGCCCATCGGGCGGACGCTATCGCCTGGAGCGACTACGAGGGCACGCGCTTCGCCGCAGCCGTCCGAAGGGCCCGGACCTGGGGTGTCCAGTTCCACCCCGAGAAGAGCTCCAACCGCGGACGGCGGCTCCTGGCCAACTGGGTCGCCCTGGCCGGAGGCGCGCCGTGATCGTCACGCCCGCGGTGGACCTCCGGGAAGGTCGTTGCGTTCAGCTGGTGGGCGGACGCCCCCAGGACGAGAGGGTCTCCCTCCCCGATCCGGAGGCGGTCGCGCGCCGATGGTGGGAGACGGGGTTCGGCACGCTCCACCTGGTGGATCTCGACGCCGCCCTGGGATCCGGGGACAACCTGGAGCTGCTCCGCGGCCTCCTTTCCGCCACGCCCGCCACGACCCAGGTCGGCGGCGGAGTCCGCGACGAGACCCGCGCCGACGCGCTCCTGGAGGCCGGTGCGGACCGGATCGTGGTGGGCACCCGGGCCGTGGACGACCCGAACTGGCTCGTGGCCCTGACCGCGGGCCGTCCCGGCCGCGTCGTGGTGGCGGTGGACACCCGCGACGGATATGTGCTCCGGAAGGGGTGGACCGAGCGTTCCGACCTCTCGGTGGCCGACTTCCTCGACCGCATCCGGGGCCTTCCCCTGGCCGGCATCCTGGCCACCGACGTGGGGAGGGAGGGACGCCTGGAGGGGATCGATCAGGACGCCACTGCGCGCACGCTGGCCTGGAGCACGCACCCCGTGTGGGTGTCGGGCGGGATCACCACCGAGGAAGAGCTGGACTGGCTGGACGGGGAAGGCGCCCGGGGTGCCGTCCTGGGCATGGCGCTCTACACCGGCACGCTGGATGCGGAGCGCCTGGCCCGCCGCTGGGGCCGAGCCGCCGACGAACCACCAACCGAGCGAGACACGCCATGAGCACGCTGAAGCGCAGCACCCGGGAGACGCAGATCCTGTGTGAGGTCCGCCGCGGAACCGGAACGGCCGACGTGAAGATCGGCGACCGGTTCCTGGCCCACATGGTGGAGACGCTGGCGCGCTACGCCGCTCTGGACGTGAGCATCGAGGCCGTCGGTGACCTGCGCCATCACCTGGTGGAGGACGTGGCCATCACGCTGGGTCTCGCCCTGAAGGACGAGATCCCCGAGAAGGCGGCTCGCTATGGCTGGGCGGTGATCCCCATGGACGAGTCCCTGGCCGAGGCCGCGGTGGACGTAGGGGGTCGCTCCTACTACGTGGGCGACCTTCCTTCCAGGCTCTACGACCACTTCCTCCACTCCCTGGCCACGAACCTGGGGGCCACGCTCCATGTGCGCGTTCTCCGGGGAGAGGACCGGCACCACCGGGTCGAGGCGGCCGTGAAGGCGGTAGGCCTGGCGTTGCGCCAGGCGCTGTCGGAAGGGGACCAGGTGTTCAGCACCAAGGGCTCCGTGATGCTGGAGCGCCTCGACTGATGCTCCGTCCTCGTGTCATCGTCTGCCTGGACGTCAAGGACGGCCGGGTGGTGAAGGGGACCCGTTTCAAGGGACTCCGCGACGTGGGCGACCCGGTGGAGCTGGCCGCCCGCTACGAGGCCGAAGGGGCCGACGAGATCGTCTTTCTCGACGTGTCGGCCTCCCGGGAGGGGCGGGGCACGCTCCTCGACGTGGTGCGCCGCACCGCCGAGACGCTCTTCATCCCCCTCACCGTGGGCGGGGGCGTGCGCTCCGCCGCCGACATCGGCCCCCTCCTCCGTGCGGGCGCCGACAAGATCAGCGTCAACACCGCTGCCGTGCGTGAGCCGGGGCTCATCACCGACGGGGCCGAACGCTTCGGCAGCCAGTGCATCGTGGCCAGCATCGACGCGGCCCGCGAAGAAGGGACGTACCGGTGTTACACCCACGGGGGATCCGAGGCCACGGGGCTGGACGCCGTGCGCTGGGCGGCCGAGTGCCGAAAGCGAGGCGCCGGCGAGATCCTCCTCACCAGCATCGACCGGGACGGCGCCCGCACCGGGTACGAGCTGGAGCTGACCCGGGCGGTAGCGGACACGGTGCCCATTCCGGTCATAGCGTCGGGGGGCGCCGGGGCGTCGGAGCACCTGCGGGACGCCTTCACCCGCGGCCACGCGTCCGCCGCGCTGGTGGCGGGCATCCTTCACGACGGGCTCACCACGGTGGCCGCCCTCAAACGGGATCTCTCGGGCTGGGGGGTTCCGGTGCGCCCGGTGGCCGCCTCCGGCCCGGACGCCGGAGCCACCGAACCCCCTCCCATGGAGTCCGCGTCATGACGGACCGCACGCTGCGCACTGCCGCCGACCTGTACGTCGTGGACTTCGCCAAGCTGGACGGCCTCGTCCCGGTGGTGGCCCAGGATGCCCGCGACGGGCGGGTCCTCATGGTGGCGTACGCCAATCGCGAGGCGTTGGAAAAGAGCCTGGAACTGGGGCAGCTGCACTTCTGGTCGCGCTCCCGCCGAGCCCTGTGGAGGAAAGGGGAGACCAGCGGCAATGTGCTGGAGCTGGCGTCCCTGCACACCGACTGCGACGGGGATGCGGTCCTGGCGCGGGTACATCCCACGGGTCCGGCCTGCCACACCGGAGAGGCGACCTGCTTCGGCGCGGGGGCGACGCCCGACGGTGTCGATGCCGGCCTGGCGGCGCTGGACGCGATCCTGGCGTCACGGCAAGCCGAGCGACCCGAGGGCAGCTACACCGTACGGCTCCTGGACGACGAGAATCTCCGGCTGAAGAAGCTGGGGGAGGAGACGGCGGAGCTGGTGGCGGCGCTGGCACGGGCGGACCGGGAACGCATCCCCGAGGAAGCGGCGGATCTGCTCTACCACCTCCTGGCGGCCCTTCGCGGAAACGACGTGCCGCTCGCGGCGGTCCTCGCCGCCCTGGAGTCGCGGAGGCGCTGACTCCTCACGCGTGCCCTTCGGGATTCGGGCGACCCGATGGGCCCGGCCGGTGTATGTACAGGTGTCGATGCAGTGCCGGGGCACCGCGCGACAGCATTTCGGGCAAGGAGGAAGCCATGATCCACCTCGATCTCGACCCCAAGGAGGCAGAGGTCCTCCGGAAGACGCTGGAGACGTACCTCTCGGAGCTCCGAACGGAGATCGCGCACACCGACTCTCCTTCGTACCGCGAAGGCCTCAAGGAGCGCAAGGAAGTCCTGAAGCGGGTCACCGAACAGCTCGCAGCCGAAGGGCAGGCCGGCGCAGCCATGTAGGGGGGCTCGCCCTCCCCTTCCCGCCCGACCCGTGCACGCCCCGCACCCACCGGGAGCGGGGCCTCCGCGGGACGCCACCCGGCTACTGCCCCCCGACATGCACCATGGTGAGCGCCGGCAGCGTGTTTATGAGCGCATGCACCACCGCCGGCGCCAGGAGATTCCGTCCCGAGGCGAGATACACCGCACCCAGGATGAGGCCGCCGGGGACGCCCTGGCCCAGCGCTGCCCCCCATGCCGCTCCCCAGTCTCCCGCAGAGGGCCAGTTGGGGTTGAGGTAGGCGTAGGGAAGGTGGTAGACGCCGAAGCACAGGGAAGCGAGGACGAGGCCCCAGGTGCGGGAGCCGGCGAGGTCCTCGAGGCGGGTCTGGAGAAACCCCCGGAAGAAGAGCTCCTCGGTGAAGCCCGCCGTAAGCAGCATGAGCAGGAAGACGAGGGGAAGGAGCCAGGCGATGCTGCCGTCGGCCAGGCGGCCCCGGATGGCGTCCCCGTTCCGGGAAAGGATCAGCTGCAGGGCGCCGAGGATCAACCCGAGGGGAACCGCCCAGGTCAGCCCTTTCCGTAGCCGGCCCCACCTCAGGCCGACCGACGCGAGGCCCCGGGCGACCCGTGATCCGGACCCCGGCCGCGCGGTGGCGACGGACAGCGTCACGGGGATCGCCACGAGGGAGATCCAATGCAGCGCCTCGGACTCGGGGCGAAGAAAGAGGTAGCCGAGATAGGCGGCGAAGTACGCGGGAGCCAGCCAGGCGGCTCCCGCATGGAGCCCAGGCTCGTCCATGCCCACGGTGGGGACGCGGCGCGGGGTGGTCTCGGGCATGGTGGTCCCTACGACGATGGGGCATGCCCCGTGTCACGCGACGGAACGGGCCCCGAGGCCCGAGGGTAAGGAGCGGGCCGCCACAGCGCCTCCAGGCCGATGGCGATCCGCATCCCTCCCCCGACGAGCCTGTCCCGATCCATGGCCCC
>JASFRY010000040.1:0-14879 GCA_050114675.1 Gemmatimonadota bacterium
GTGCCCTTGGTGGCCAGGATCTTGAAGCCCAGGTCGTGGAAGCGCCGCAGGATGGGCGTGACCGTGGACTTGTCGGCGTCGTTCACCGTCACGATGAGGGTGCCGGGCTCCTCGGGGAGCACGTTGCCCGCCGACACCTGGGCCTTGGCGAAGGCCATGCCGAAGGAGTCGTCGAAGCCCATGACCTCGCCGGTGGAGCGCATCTCCGGGCCCAGGAGCACGTCCACGTCGAAGCGGTTGAAGGGGAAGGCCGCTTCCTTCACCGCCACGCCGGGCACGGCGGGCTCCGAGGGAATGTCCAGGTCGGCCAGCTTCTCACCGGCCATGACCCGGGCCGCCAGGCGGGCCAGGGGCACGCCGGTGGCCTTGCTCACGAAGGGCACCGTGCGGCTGGCGCGGGGGTTCACCTCCAGGACGTAGACCACGCCGTCCCTGATGGCGTATTGGACGTTCATGAGGCCCACCACGCCGAGCTCCAGGGCGAACTTGCGGGTCAGCTCCCGCATCTCCTCCAGGGCGTCGCCGCCCAGGAGGTAGGGCGGCAGCACGCACGCCGAGTCCCCCGAGTGGACGCCGGCGTCCTCGATGTGCTGCATGATGCCGCCGATGACCACGTCCTCGCCGTCGGAGAGCGAGTCCACGTCGGCCTCGAAGGCGTCTTCCAGGAAGCGGTCCACCAGCACCGGGTGGTCCTCCGACGCGTCGGCCGCCTCCTCGAAGTAGTGCTCGAGCGAGTCCTCGTCGTAGACGATGCGCATGGCCCGGCCGCCCAGCACGTAGGAGGGCCGGACCAGCACGGGGAAGCCGATGCGCCGCGCCACCTCCAGCGCCTCCTCCTCGCTGGTGGCGATCCCGTTCTCCGGCACCCGGGCGCCGATCTTGCGGCATACTTCGGCGAAGCGGTCCCGGTCCTCGGCCCGGTCGATGGCGTCCACCGACGTGCCCAGCACCGGGATGCCGGCCCGCTCCAGCCCCTCCGCCAGCTTCAGCGGCGTCTGGCCGCCGAGCTGCACGATGACCCCCCGGGGCTTCTCCAGGTGGAGGATCTCCAGGACGTCCTCCAGCGTCAGCGGCTCGAAGTAGAGCTTGTCGCTCACGTCGAAGTCGGTGGAGACGGTCTCGGGGTTCGAGTTCACCATGATGGCCTCGAACCCGGCCTCCTTGAGGGCGAGCACCGCCTGCACGCAGCAGTAGTCGAACTCGATGCCCTGGCCTATGCGGTTGGGGCCGCTCCCCAGGATCACCACCTTGTCCCGCCCCGAGGGCACGCTCTCCGTCTCGTCCTCGTAGGAGGAGTAGAAGTAGGGCGTCTCGGCGGGGAACTCCCCGGCGCACGTGTCCACCACGTTGAAGCTGGCGTGGATGTCCCAGTCCCACCGCAGGGCCCGGACCTCCTCCTCGGTCGCGCCCCGGAGGCGGGCGAGCTGCCGGTCGCTGAACCCCTCCCGCTTCATGCGCCGGAGCAGCTCGGGCGTGACCTCGTCCGCCTCCGCCCACATCCGCTCGTGCTCGATGATCTGGCGGAGCTGGTCCAGGAACCACGGATCGATCTTCGTGGCGTCGAAGATGTCCTCGTCGCCGATCCCCGACTCCATGGCCCGCTTGATCTGGAAGGGCCGGTACACGGTGGGCCGCCGCATGGCGGCCAGCAGCGACTCGGGGTCGTCGGCCTCCAGGCCGTCGTCCTTCAGCGTCTTCCCCACCACCCACCCGTTCCGGCCCGTCTCCAGGCCACGGAAGCCCTTCTGCCATGCGGCCCGGAACGTGCGGCCGATGGCCATGGTCTCCCCCACCGACTTCATCTGGACCGTGAGGGTGTCGTCCACCTCGGGGAACTTCTCGAAGGCGAAGCGCGGGATCTTCACCACCACGTAGTCCAGCACGGGCTCGAACGACGCCGGCGTCGTCTTCGTGATGTCGTTGGGCAGCTCGTGCAGCATGTAGCCCACGGCGAGCTTGGCCCCCACCCGGGCGATGGGGAAGCCGGTGGCCTTGGACGCCAGCGCCGACGACCGCGACACCCGGGGGTTCATCTCCACCACCAGCATCTCGCCGTTCTCCGGGTTCACGGCGAACTGGATGTTGCAGCCCCCCGCCTCCACCCCGATCTCGCGGATGATGGCGATGGAGGCGTCGCGCATCTCCTGGTACTCCACGTCGCTCAGCGTCTGCGCCGGGGCCACCGTGATGGAGTCCCCGGTGTGCACCCCCATGGGATCGATGTTCTCGATGGAGCAGATGATGATGACGTTGTCCGAGCCGTCGCGGACCACCTCCAGCTCGTACTCCTTCCACCCCAGCACGGAGCGGTCGATGAGCACCTCGGTGATGGGCGAAGCGTCCAGCCCCCTCTTCACCGCGAGCTCGAACTCCTCGCGGTTGTAGGCGATGCCGCCTCCGGTGCCGCCCAGCGTATACGAGGGACGGATGATGGCCGGGTAGCCCGTGTCCTCCACGATCTCCATGGCCTCGTCCACGGTGCGGGCGAAGCCGCCGTGGGGCACCTCCAGGCCGATGCGGTGCATGGCCGCCGTGAACTGCTCCCGGTCCTCCGCCATCTCGATGGAGCGCTCGTTGGCTCCGATGAGCTCCACGCCGTACTTCTCCAGCACGCCGGCGTTGTGGAGGTCCATGGCGATGTTCAGCGCCGTCTGCCCGCCCATGGTGGGGAGGATGGCGTCGGGGCGCTCCCGCTCGATGACCTTCTCCACCCACTCGGGCGTGAGCGGCTCGATGTACGTCCGATCCGCAAGGTCCGGATCGGTCATGATCGTGGCGGGATTGGAGTTCACCAGGATGACCCGGTAGCCCTCTTCCTTCAGGGCGCGAACCGCCTGCGTCCCCGAATAGTCGAACTCGCAGGCCTGCCCGATGATGATGGGCCCGGAGCCCAGGATCAGTATGCTCTCGAGGTCGTCGCGTCGCGGCACGTCAGGCGCTCTTGGCGGGCGGCCGTCCCGGGCGGGCGATCCTACTCGCCACGCTTTCCGGACTCCTTCCGGACGGCGGTGGTGAGCGCGGTCAGGAACCCGCCCCACACGAAGGCCATGACCAGGAGCATCGTGATCCACGTAGCTGCGGTCATGGGCCTCCCCCGCCGCCGTGCAGGCGGCCTCAGGTTTGCATTTCCGGTGATGTTGGCGGGGACCGGCCGGCGTCCCCGCCGGCGAGCCGACCAAAGGTGGTGCAACGACCCCGGACCGGCAAGGCGATCGCGATCAGTTCTCGATACGGATCTTCAGGTCCTGGGGAAGGAGGGGTTGATTCGAGACCGTCGTCGCCGAAATGGCCGCAGCAGCGGGCCGCGCCGCGCCCAGGTCCGTCACCCGGATTCCGAACTGCATCGGGCTCCCGTCGGGGCTCACGAGGATGACGCGATGCTTCTCGGGCTGGTTCACCACCACCGCGCCGAACGCCCGGGTATTGCCCCGTCCCTCGAAGCCCGTCACGCCGCCGCCGGTGAACTCGAGCACCACGGCACCCATGGGCTGAGGCGCCACCACGGTCGCCGTGAGCGTGCCGGGGCCGCTGGGACCCGAGTCGCAGGCCGCAACGACTCCGGCCCCGACGATGGCCAGCACGGCCAAACCGCGGCGGACCCGGTGCGCGCTCCGACGGAAGACGGCCCCGCGGAAAACGGCCTGCTCGTGCTCGGCGACATGCCTGGAACGGAAGCGCCTGCTCATGGTGCGTCCTCCCGTTCGGGCTTCAGGGGGATGATGACCGTGCGGCGGCTCCCCGTCACAACGGCGCTCTGGGGAGCCGTGAGGGGATACTCCGGATGCGCCAGTACCCACGCCCGGAAGTCCCCCAGGTCGTAGGATCCGTTCTGGTTCCCCTGGGCGTCGAAGAAGCGCTGGTGGGCCTTGTCCATGGCGGGCGAGGACAGCAGGAACGCGCCCGCCATGTCCATGACGGATCCCTCGGGCAGGCCCACGTCCAGCGTGACGGTCCCCTGCCCCGTGAGGCCGATGGCGTCCTTCACCTCCACGTCCACCGGGAACGTCCCCACCTCCAGCGCGGTCCCCGTGAGGCCGCCGAACGCGTCCAGGTTGACGCCGTCGGGCGGGGTGCCCGAGAGGATCGTCCACCGGAAGGGCGGCGTCCCGTTGTCGGGCTTCAGGATCATGTTCTGCACCTGGGCCGCCGGGAAGGAGACGGTGCCGGTGGGCACCTTGTACGTGACCTGGAAGTCGGCGCCGGCGCTCAGGGGCCCGTTCATGGTCACCACGGCCGGATTGGGCTGCCCGGCCAGGGCCCCGGTCCACTGGAGGAAGGCGAAGCCCGTGCGGGGCACCACTTGAAGGGTGACCTGCGTGCCGTCGGCATACCAAAGGTCCTCGGAGGGCGGGTCCGACACGAAGGTGGCGGGCGTCACCCCGTCCACGCCGTCGTTGAGCGTCACCGCCAGCTGCACCTGCTCGCCGCCGTACCGGGCCACGTAGGCGGCGTCGTCCAGGCCCGTCGTCACCGTGCGCGCCCGGCCGGCCTCCGCATCGTCGCTCCACCCCACGAAGGGGCGGCGCACGCCCTCACTGATGAGCTCGCCCGCAGCCGCGGTCAGCTCGTGGGTCGTGAAGGGCGCGGAGGTGAAGGTGTGGGGATCGTCCGGCACCGAGGATCCGTCGACGGTGAAGGGCCCCAGCTGGCCACTGCCGCCTTCCGTCGACAGGGTTGTGGTCGGCATGCGGGTGCTGAGCCGCAGCGTGACGTCCTGCCCAAACCGGGTGATGTCCAGGAGGGTCGTGCCCAGCGGCGTCCCGGCGTAGGAGCGTGAGGCCGGCGTCGTGGCGGCATGGAAGGCGGTGTTGTCCACCAGCGGGAAGACGTCGCTTGCCTCGCCTCGGCCCGCCCCCGGCGTGACCAGGTCGTTGCGGCCGTCGGCTTCACGCAGCCAGACGCCCCAGGGCGGGCTCCCGTTGATGGCGTTCACGGTCCAGAACCGCGCCACCTTGGTGGGGTTGATCTGCCACACCAGGAGCCCGGCGGCCGGGAGGTGGCTGTCGAAGCCCACCCGCTGTCGGTTCTCCAGCAGGTAGTACTCGCCCGAGCCGTCCTGGCCGGGGAGCCGGTACACCACGCCCGAGGTCTCCACCGGCGGGATGGAGACGGTGCCCAGGTCCGTGTCCGGGGCCACGTCCACCACGTCGACCCAGCCCAGCTGGGCCTTGCTCCACGCGCTGAGTTGGCACGGCGACGACGGCGTCTGCCCGTCGCACCCCCACGACCCGGTGGCCATGAGATCCCAATTGCCGGCGCCGGCGGTCTTGCCATCGATGTCGACGGTGTCGTACAGGTCGGGGAGCCCGAAGGCGTGGCCCAGCTCGTGGGTGAAGGTGCCGATCTCGTTCAGGTCCGTCCCGTCGCAGGCGTACACCGGCTCCACCACGTAGTCGTCGACCTTGATGAAGCCGCCGTTGGCGGCAGGGGTCTGCGTGGTATAGGGATGGTCGTCGGGGGAGGTCATGGAGGAGCTCAGCGACCACCGGTGGGACCAGATGAGGTTGGTGGCCCCGTCGCACTCGGCGCCCTTTGTGGGGTGGATGACCGCCAGGACGTCGACGAATCCGTCGTCGTCGCCCGAGTTGGGCACGCCGTCGGGCCCGTCGTCGTCGTAGAGCCCCCAGTCGATGTCGGGGGGGAGCTGGTCCAGGAGGGAGACGATGAAGGGGCCCACCGTGTTGACGCCCAGTCCGCTGGCGCCGCCGGTGGCGTCGGCCCGGGTCACGGCTGCCCGCACCCAGTCCTGCACGTCGCCCTCCAGGGTCACCCGGCTCCCCGACACCTCCGAGTAGTAGCCCGTGATGGTGCCGGGCTGACCGCTGAAGTAGGCCGCCTGGACCTCGTCCCGGCTGTATCCGCCGGTGGACGCCTCGGTGTCGCTGAACAGCCCAAGCACCACGGGCACCCGATACACACCGGTGACGGTTCCCTCCCGGGGCCCCAGGGTGAGCTGGGGACCCGCACCTTGTCGGGTATCCAGCTGCAGGCGCGCCTGCATCCGTGCCGCGCGCCCGCGGTTGAACTCGAAGGCGCGCGGGTTCTGGGCCTTGAGACGCAGGTATGCGTCCGGGACCCGGGTGCCGTAGTGCTCGGCGAGCATCTCCACGTCCTGGGCGCCCGCGGCGGCGGGGGCCAGGACGGCGAGGACGAGCAGGATGGCGGGGAGCGTGCGCATGGGCCTCCACGAGACGAGGTCCGTTCCGTACACGGACCCGAATCTCCGGGTTCCTGGCGTCACCGGGGCCCGGCGGCCCTGGACGCGCCTCCCCTTCGCCGCTTCAACCCTGGAGGTCCTGCCCCCGGATTCCCAGCTCGGCACCGATGGAGCGAAGGCCGTCGATGACGTTCTGGATGTGCTCGTTCCGCTCCAGCCCGATGAGCTCGATACCCTCGTAGACGTCGTCCCGACTCACGCCGGCGGCGAACGTCTTGTCCTTGAGCTTCTTCACCACGCTCTTGGGCTTCAGGTCGTCGATGCCGTTGGGGCGCACCAGGCAGCAGGCGAACACCAGCCCCGACAGCTCGTCACAGGCGAAGAGCACCTTGTCCAGCTCGGTCTCGGGCTCCACGCCGGTGAAGTCGGCCCGGTGCGCCTCGATGGCGTGGATCACCGCATCGGGATAGCCCAGCTGCCGGAGCTTCTCGGCGGCTTTCTTGGGGTGTACGTCGGGGTGCTTCTCCCAGTCCAGGTCGTGGAGCAGGCCCGCCAGACCCCACAGGTCCGGATCCGCGCCCCGTAGCTCCGCGTAGTGCCGTACGGCGGATTCCACGGCGTACATGTGCTTTCTCAGGGCTTCGTTCTCGACCCACTCCTCCAGGAGTGCGACGGCTTCCTCGCGGTTCGGCATGGTTCGATGATCCTCTCTCGTTGGCGACGGGTCAGACCCGGGATGATGGGCACAGATGGGAGACGACGCACGCCTCGCACCGGGGGTTGCGGGCGTCGCACACGCGCCGCCCGTGCCAGATGAGCAGGTGGGAGAGCAGGGTCCAGCGATCCCGGGGAAAGAGCTCCATGAGGTCCCGCTCGATCTTCTCCGGCGTCTTCTCGCGGGTGAAGCCCAGGAGGGTCGACAGGCGCTTCACGTGGGTGTCCACCACCACGCCCTCGTCGATGCCGAAGGCGTTGCCCAGGATCACGTTGGCGGTCTTCCGGCCCACGCCGGGCAGGCCGTGGAGCTCTTCCATGCTCCTGGGCACCTCGCCGTCGTGCTCCTCCACGAGGCCCCGCGCGAATCCGATGATGTTCTTCGCCTTGTTCCGGAAGAAGCCGGTGGAGCGGATGATGTCCTCCACGTCCTCCTGCCGGGCGGCGGCGAGGGCCCGGGCGTCCGGATACCGCCGGAACAGCTCCGGCGTCACCATGTTGACCCGCTCGTCTGTGGTCTGTGCCGAAAGGATGGTGGCCACGGCGAGCTGGAAGGGCGTGCCGAAATCCAGCTCGCAGTGGGCCTCGGGATACTCTTCGGAAAGAAGACCGTAGACCTCGGACGCCCGCTCGGCACGGGCCTTCTTCGATTCTCTAGGCATCCTGGAGGACCACCTTTCGATAGGGCAGCGAAGTGGGTGCAGGCTCGCCGGGGGCGCGGTCCGCGGCGGGGAGGCTGGTGCCATCGGCGTCCTCCACGGCCCCGGGGTGGCGGTGAACGTACGCGAACACCCGTGCCGCCAACTTGAGGACCTCCCCCGCCGCAGTGAAGGAGTAGAGGCCTTCGAGCTCCCCGCCGGGAAGGGTCGTTGCGAAGTCCTGGCGTCCCTCCCCGCGCACGTCGGCGTCCAGCCAGCTCCCCGCGTCGGCCCACGGGGCCTCGGGGACGGACACAGCCGCAAGGCCCGGCCGGTCGTCGCGCAAACCGGTGGCCAGGAGCACGCGCAGGATACCCCGGCCGTCCAGGGTCCAGAAGAACCCGTCCACGGCCTCGGCCGGACCTCCGTCTCCGCCCCCCACCCAGAAGAGGTGCCGGGGCAGCTGGACATAGCCCGCAGGCGCCGGAAGGGGAGGCGCCTCGTCCCCCATGCTCCCCCCCGTCAGGTAGCGGGCTACGTGCGTGGACACCAGGAGGAGCGGCCGTCCGGCCTCCTGGAAGTGGACGGCGTGGTAGACCAGGAGCCCGTAGTCGTGGATGGCCTCGGGAGGCGCGTCGGCGGCTCTGAGCTCCCGGAGGAAGGACCCCACGGTGCCCAGATTGATGAAGGCCCCCGGGTCGTCGGCGGGCACGCCCCGCCCTTCGGCTTCTTCCAGGACGGCCTCTGCCAGCTCTCCCGCCCGTGCCGGGTCGGAGAAGGTGAGCTCGAAGGGGGTGACGCGGGCGTAGCTGTCGTGGAGGGCCATGGTGTGGAGCCTACCCCTGCGCGGACATCGGTTCCGCCCTGGCCTCCGATTCCAGTACCACCGGACGGTACGTGCCCAGGAGCCGCTTCGCGTCCTCCCACCAGCTCCGCTTGCGCACCAGCACCACCTCCAGCGTCGCAGGGCCCGTCTCCACCCCGTCGATGAAGACGAAGTGCACGTCCCCCAGCTCCGCGGGCCGGGGGATGCGGTAGCGCTCGCCGTGCCAGGCGAACTCGACGGCGTCGGCGGCCTCGAAGCGCTCGGCGGACCACGCCTGCTCCACGTAGTAGTTGCGCTCCACCCGGTACACCCCCCCACCCATGTCGTCGCCGTTCTGGAAGTACCACGGATCGAAGTCCATCCCCTCGTCACGCTTGAACGTCTCGTCCAGGGCGTAGTCCACGCCCTCCAGGGCGTCCTGGCGGGCCAGGGACTCGAGGTGGTGCCTCAGCTCGTGGGTGAGGGTCTCCCACAGCTCGTCGTCCCAGTCGAAGTCGGGGTCCTTCTCGGCCAGGTTCCGGAAGGAGCCCCAGTACAGGACCACCACGGAGCGGGTGGTGTCGGGCCCGCCCCAGTCCGACGCATAGTCTTCGGTAAGGCACTCCCCCAGCGTGTATATGTCGGGCATGGTGGGGTGGGGGAGGGCTTCCCGGCTCACGACGAGGCCGTCCACCCCTTCCCGGTAGTCGTCGGGGATGGAGTCGTAGGCCTCCCGAGCCGCGCGCTGGAACTGCTTGTACTTCAAATTCCTCCTACCGCCCTGCGGCGAGCTCAGGCCCCCTCGGAGGCTTGCTCCACTTCTCCGTCGGCACGCGTCTCCCCGCCCGCCAGCCACCGGTTGGCGGCGATGAGCACCACCAGGACCACCGCCCACTGGATGAGCACCGTGCCCACGTTGTACGAGCTGAACAGCGTCCACGTCGCCGAGCCGCCCTCACCACGCGCGTCCCAGAGCCACCAGCCCAGGACCACCACGGCCTCCACCACCACCAGGCGCATGGCCCAGTCCCACCAGCGACCGATGCGCAGGTCCGAGTGCTCGTGGTTGATGTACAGCTCCCTCCACTTCGTCACGCCGAAGCGCAGGATGGCGATGGCGAAGAAGAGGCCGGAGACGGCCAGACCCGCGCCCCAGACCCAATCCTGGTTCTGGAAGAAGCCCAGCTTCAGCGCCGACGGGATGCCGAAGAGCACGCCCGCCGACCCCACAATGGTGATGGCCTTCCTCCGGCTCACGCCCCGGTCCATGAGCACGCGAGACGCCAGCTCGATCATGGAGACCAGGCTCGTCCAGGCCGCGAACACCAGCGCCAGGAAGAAGAGGGCCATGAAGAAGCGCCCTCCCGGGATCCTCGAGAAGAGCTGGGGGATCCAGATGAAGGTGAGCCCCTCGTTGCCGGCACCCACGATCTGCGAGGCCGCGTCGGGCATCACCGAGAACACCGTGCACAGCACCATGATTCCCGCCAGGAGCGACATGGAGTTGTTGCCGAACCCGATGACGAAGGCGTTGAGCGCCGTATCCTCCTGCTTCCGCATGTACACGGCGTACGTGGTGATCAACCCCCACCCCGCACCCGTGTCCCACGCGTTCTGCGTCAGCGCCTGGAGCCAGATGTTGTAGTCCTTGAGCTCCGACAGATGAGGCGTGAAGAGGAAAGCCAGCCCCCGCGACGCGCCGGGCAGCATGAGGGCCCGCACAGCCAGCACGATGACCAGGATGATGAGGCTGGGAATCAGGATCTTGGCGGCCTTTTCGATGCCCTTCACGCCGCGCGAGACCACGAAGATGCCCAGTCCCATGGCCACCAGGTGGGTGATGACGGCCTGGTACGTGGAGTTGTAGCCGTTCCAGAAGGCGTCGGGCACGGCCGTGGGAATCTCGCCGGTGATGGACGCCACGAAGAACCGGATGGTCCATCCCATGACCACCGAGTAGTAGAACATGATGGCCGTGGCCACGAAGGCCACCCAGGCCCCCATCCACGCGAACGCCGGTCCCAGCGTCTTGGCGAAGGCCCCCACCGTGCCCCGGCGCGTGCCTTTGCCCATGGCGAACTCGGCGATGATGAGGGGCACGGACCAGGCCAGGAGGAAGACGGCCCACGCCACCAGGAACGAACCGCCTCCGTTGGACGCGGCGATACGGGGAAAGCGCCAGATGTTGCCGGTGCCCACGGCCATGCCCAGCATGGCCAGGAGCATGCCCCACCTGGAGCTGAAGACCTCGGATTTCGACGACACGTGCGAACTCCGTGGAATGGCAGGAACGGACGGCGGCCGATCCCCTCCCGGCGACCGGCCGCGGCCAAGTATAGGGGCGGGTCCTTCGCCGGGCTACCGAGCGCGTGCCATCCTCGAATCCCGGAAAGCCCGCACGCCACGCGGCGTGCGCTTCGGTGCGGCGACAGGGATCCACACGGAGGGGTCCTGCCGCGCGTCCCCCGATGCGTCCCCGACCGTCCCTCCCCTTTGCCGCCGGGGCGCCAGGCCCACACTTTCCTACCCGTCGCCAACTCACATCCTGGATGCCAGCATGTTCACCAGAGCCCGCGCCTCCGCTTCCCTCCTCCTCGCCGCCCTGGGCCTCGCGGCCTGCGCCCGGCCCCCCGCCTTCGACCTCGTCATCGAGAACGGCTCGGTGGTGGACGGGACCGGCGCCGAGCCTCGCGACGCGGACGTGGGCATCAAGGGCGGGCGCATCACGGCGGTGGGAGACCTGTCGGGCGCAGGCGCGTCCCGGCGTATCGACGCCACAGGCAAGGTGGTGGCGCCGGGCTTCATCGACATGCTGGGCCAGTCGGAGATGACCATACTGGTGAACCCCCACCTCCCCTCCAAGATCTTCCAGGGCATCACGACGGAGATCACCGGAGAGGGCGGGAGCATCGCGCCGCTGAACGACCGGATCATCGAGGCGGACAAGGTGGGGTGGGAGCACTACGGCATCACCCCCGACTGGCGCACGCTGGACGGCTACTTCGCGCGGCTGGAGAAGCAGGGCATGGGCATCAACCTGGCCACCTACGTGGGCGCGACCCAGGTCCGGCGCGTCGTGCTGGGAGATGACGACGTGCAGCCCACGCCATCGCAGCTCGACAGCATGAAGGCGCTGGTGGACCGGGCCATGCGCGAGGGAGCCGTAGGCGTGTCCACCTCCCTCCAGTACGCGCCGGCCCCCTACGCCACCACCGAGGAGCTCGTCGCGCTGGCATCGGTAGCCGGGAAGTACGGCGGCGTCTACGCCACCCACATGCGCTCGGAAGGCGACGCGGTGCTGGATGCGGTAGACGAAGCCATCCGCATCGGCCGCGAAGCCCACGTGCCCGTGGAGATCTGGCACATCAAGGCGGCGGGCGTGCACAACTGGGGCCGCATGAGCGAGATCGTGGCCAGGATCGACTCCGCCCGCGCCGCCGGAGAGGACGTGACCGCGGACACGTACGCCTATACGGCGTGGTTCAACTCCCTGTCGGCCTTCGTCCCCCCGTGGGCCCACGACGGCGGTGACGCCAAGCTGGTGGAGCGCCTCCAGGACCCCGCCACCCGGGCCCGCATCAAGAAGGACATGCAGACGCCCAGCTCCGACTGGGACAACGAGTGGCAGGAGATCCCGGGACCCGACGCCGTGCTCGTCTCCGTCGTGCAGAACCCGGATCTCCGCCCCCTCCAGGGGAAGACGCTTGCCCAGATCGCCGAGATGCAGGGCAAAGCCCCCATCGACGCGCTTCTGGATATCCTGGTCGAGGACAAGGCGTACAGCTCCGGGGCCGTCTTCGGCATGTCCCAGGAGGACGTCTCGCTGGCGCTCAGCCAGCCGTGGGTCATGGTCGACAACGACTCCCAGGGCACGGCGCCCACTGGCCCTCTGGGCCGGGAGCACCCTCACCCCCGGGCCTACGGCACCTTCCCGCGCATCCTGCGGAAGTACGTGCGTGAGGACAGCCTCCTGACGCTGCCCGAGGCCATCCACAAGTTCTCGGCCATGCCCGCCAAGAAGATGAACCTGCGGGACCGGGGCACCCTGGAAGCCGGCAACTGGGCCGACGTGGTGGTCTTCGACCCCGACAGCGTGCGGGACCTGGCCACCTTCGAGGAGCCCAACCAGCTGTCGGTGGGGATGGACTGGGTCTTCGTGAACGGCGTGCCGGTCATCGCCGACGGCGAGGCCACCGACTCGCTCCCGGGGAAGGTGCTGCGGGGGCCGGGATACCAGGGCCCCGAGATGTGAGGAGGAGACGCCCATGACGGCCGGGCTCCGTCGGACCGTTCTCCTCCTCACGCTCGCCACGCTCGCCGCGTCGGCCTGCGCACGCCCCGGGGACGCCGGGACTCCCTCGGGCACCAGGGACGAGCGGCCCGACGCCGCGGCCCCGCCCGGGCCCACCTACGAGGTCACGGCGGTCCGCTACGCCACCGTCCCCGGCTACCGCGTCCGCAACCTGGTGGCGGACGCCGACAGCACCCGCACGGTGGACCTGGCCATGACGGTCTGGGTCCTCCGCCGGCCCGACGGGAGCGCCGTGTTGGTGGACACCGGCTTCCACCGGAAGAAGTTCATCGAGTCGTGGAAGCCCGTGGACTTCATGCCCGCCTCCGAGGCCGTGGCGCGCATGGGTGTGGACCCGCGGCAGGTCACCGACGTGATCCTCACCCACGTACACTGGGACCACGCCGACGGGGTGGATCTCTTCCCAGGGGCGCGGGTCTGGATCCAGAAGGCCGAGTACGACTACTACGTGGGGGAGGACGGGTCGGCGCTGCAGCGCGGCATCGATCCCGACGACGCGACCCTCCTCCACGAGGCGCGCGCTTCCGGGCGCGTCGAGCTCGTGGACGGCGACGGCGTGGAGATCCTGCCGGGCATCACGGTCTACACCGGCGGCAAGCACACGTACGCCTCCCAGTACATCGGCGTGCGCACGGCGAGGGGCGTCGTCGTCGTGGCCTCGGACAACTGCTATCTGTACGAGAACCTGGAGCGCCACGCGCCCATCGCCCAGACCCTGGACGCGGCGTCCAACCTGGCGGCCCAGGATCGAATGAGGGAGATCGCCGCCGAGCCGTCGCTCATCGTTCCCGGCCACGATCCGGCGGTGTTCGAGCGGTTCCCCGAGCCGGGCGGCGGGCTCGCCCGCATCGCGGGCATGTAGCGGGTCCCCTCGGACCCTTTCGGCCACTCGCGTCCACGCCCGAGGGAGGCCCCGCGGCGAGGGATGGCCCCCGACCGAGCGAGACTGACGGAGGACCGCATGGACATCCTGCACATCGCCGCCGAAATCCTCCACCACATCCTGGGCATGGCCTGGAAGGTGGGATGGGGCCTGGTCCTCGGCTTCGCCATCTCCGGCGCCATCCAGGCCTTCGTCTCCAAGGCCAGGATCGCCGAGCACCTGGGAGAGGTGAGCCTCCGCTCCGTGCTCCTGGCCTCGGGCTTCGGCGCCGCGTCGTCCTCCTGCTCCTACGCCGCAGCCTCCATGAGCAAGAGTCTCTACCAGAAGGGGGCCCACATCGTCACGGCCACGGCCTTCCTCTTCGCCTCCACCAACCTGGTGCTGGAGATCGGCCTGGTGATCTGGGTCCTCATGGGATGGCGCTTCGTGGCCGCCGAGTTCTTCGGGGGCATGCTCCTCATCGGTGTGGTCACCGTGCTCCTCAAGTGGTTCGCTCCCCGGAAGGTCTTCGAGGACGCGCGCAGGCACCTGGAGCGGGCCAGGGACGAGGAGGGCCACGAGCACGACCACGGCGGCGGGACGCTGCCGCTGAGGAGCATCCTCACCTTCAAGGGGGTGCGGGCCATGGCGCGCTACTACGCCATGGACTTCCGCATGGTGGGCAAGGACATCATCCTGGGGCTCGTCATCGCCGGCACGCTGGCGGCACTGGTGCCCCGGGAGTGGTGGGCCACCCTCTTCCTGTCCAGCCAGGCCGGCGGCCATCCGGGCTTCTGGGTGAGCCTGGAGAACGCGGTGGTGGGCCCCTTCATCGCCATCCTGAGCTTCGTGTGCTCGGTGGGGAACATCCCCCTGGCCGCCGTGCTCTGGAACGGCGGCATCTCCTTCGGCGGCGTGGTGGCCTTCATCTTCGCCGACCTGGTCACCATCCCCATGATCCTGGTCTACCGGCGCTACTACGGGTGGCGACCGGCCCTGGTGTACTCGGGCTACCTCCTTCTGACCATGATCGCGACCGCCCTCATGGTGGAGTACGTCTTCCGCTGGGTGGGGCTGGCGCCCGAGACCGTGTCGCTCTCCGCGCCCAGCATCCAGGGCATGGACTACTTCGCTTGGGACTACACCACGTTCCTCAACATCGTGGTGCTGCCCCTGGGCGCGTGGCTGGGCTGGGTGGGGAGCCGGAAGGGAGGCGGGCACGGGGGTCACGAAGGACACGGCGACCACGGCGGCCACGAGAGCCACGGCGGAAGCTGACCCGAAGCCAGCCGCCCCCCGACCCTCTGCTCGAACGCCCGAACCCCACCGTTGCGGTTCCAGGCGCGGCAGCGCACCATTGGCCTCCATGACCGACCTGCCCTCCCGACTCA
>JASFRY010000041.1:0-14350 GCA_050114675.1 Gemmatimonadota bacterium
CGGCTCCGTAACCCTGTCGGACTATCTGGGGAAGTGGGTCGTCCTGTGCTTCTATCCGGGCGACTACACCTTCGTCTGAGCAACGGAAGTGTCGGCGGTCGCCGACAAGCATGAAGCATTCCAGGAGCTCGGCGTGGAGGTGCTGTCCATGAGCGTGGACAGCGTCTTCGTGCACAAGATGTGGAACGAGACCGAGCTGTCGAAGATGGTCGACGGGGGCGTGCCCTTCCCCATGCTGTCCGACGCCGGTGGAAAGGTGGGGGCGGTCTACGGCGTATACGACGAGGACGCCGGCGTGGACACGCGGGGTCGCTTCCTCATAGATCCCGACGGCGTGATCCAGGGGTTCGAGGTGCTCACGCCGCCCGTGGGGCGGAACGTGGACGAGAGCCTGCGCCAGATCCAGGCGTTCCAGCTGGTTCGTGCCACCGAGGGCGCCGAGGCCACGCCCTCCGGTTGGCAGCCCGGGAAGCGCACACTCAAGCCCGGTCCAGAGCTGGTAGGACGGGTGTGGGAGGTCTGGAAGCCGGGAATGGAGGACTGACGCGTCTTCGGGTGGCGGGGTGGCACGCCGCGTCGTCACCGCCGCGTCTTCTCGGATGAGGCCCCTGAGGTGGATTCCTCACGGGCGGTGCCCACCCACGGGCCTATGCCGTCCCCGAGGGCGGTCACGCCGCCCCCGGTATCGCTCGTGCATCAAGCCGTGCCCGCCTGACAGACAACTCTCCCCGCTCGCATCCGAAGATCCGGCCCAGGCTGGGATTGTGCCCAGGATCCGGCTCTCACCGTCCGTGGCGATGATCCTCCCGGCGCGGTCCCGACGAGGATGTCGAGGCAGTCCTCACGTTCGCGGAGGCGGCGCACGGCCCGACCCCTCTCCATGACCAGAGTCATCTGAGAGCGGGCTCATGTCCGGTGAGGGCCGACTTCCGCGCAGTCGAGAGTGAGCAGGCAAATCCACTCCGACACAGCAGGAGGACATCATGCCCAAGTACATCATCGAGCGGACGATCCCCGGGGCGGGATCCCTGTCGCGGGAAGAGCTCCAGGCCGCATCCGTCAACTCCAACGGCGTGCTCGAGGATCTCGGAGCCGAGATCCAGTGGGTCCAGAGCTACGTGACCGACGACAAGATCACGTGCGTGTACATCGCGCCGGACGAGGCCATGGTGCGGGAGCACGCGCGCCGGACCGGTCTGCCGGCGGACGCGGTCATGGAGCTTCGCACGGTGATCGATCCCACCACGGCGGAGCCGGCCGCCGCGGCTGCAGGTGCGAGCAATGTAGCGCGCTCGCTGGCGTGGCTCGTTCTGGCGGGGACCCTCGCTCTGGGTTCCGGCGCGTGCGACGCGCCGGTGGCCGACGTGGTCGAGCCCCAGGTGGCCACCGTGGAAGCGGCTCAGACGCCCGAGTTCACCGCGTCCGACGTTGCCTCCGACCTGGCGGCGCTCCGGACGGTCACCGCGCCGTTCCATCGCCTCGAGACGGCGCAGGAAGCCGGCTGGACGGTGCTCATTCCCGAGTGCCGGGACAACCAGCCCGAGGGAGGGATGGGCTGGCACTACGCGAATCCGGCCTACATCGACGGGACCGTCGAGGTCCGGAAGCCCGAGGCGCTCATCTACGAGCCGGAGGCGGACGGATCGCTGGACCTGGTGGGGGTGGAGTACGCGGTTCCCTTTTCGATCCTACCGCCGGAGGCCCAGCCGCCGCGGCTGTTCGGGCAGGACTTCAAGCACAACTTCGGCGACGAGCTGTGGATGCTCCACGTGTGGGTGTGGCGTGACAACCCCGACGGGATGTTCGCCACCTGGAATCCGAAGGTGAGCTGCGGCACCGAGGGTTGAGCCCCGGGCTCAGGGTCGAGGCGGTCCGTCGGCGAGCGCTCGATGGCGGGCCGCCTCCTCCATCCTTCCCTCCCGCTCGTAGACGGTCGCCAACCGCTGGTGCACGGCCCGGACCTCCCGGTGACCTTCGGGCAATGTCGCCCGTAGGGTGACCAGGGCGGCGTTCAGAAGCGTGTCGGCTCGCTCGAGCGCTCCTTCGGCGGCCAGGATCTCGGCCAGCGACACCTGGCTGAGGCCCACCAGCGTGTTGGTCTCGGGAAGCCCGTCCCGACGCACGGCCAGGGCTTGGCGCGCCAATGCCTCCGCCCGGTCCCAGTTCTCCCGGGCAGCCGCCACCCGGGAGAGCCCCGTCAACGCGTAGGCCACCGCCGGATGCTCCGGGCCCAGGCCCTCCTCCCAGATCGCCAAGGCGGCCCGCTCCGCCTCTTCGGCTCCCGCCAGATCTCCGGCGGCGAGGAGTATGACGCCCTCCCCGTGAAGAAGGTCCGCCACCCCCACGTCTGTTTGACCGACGAGCGACGAGCGGAGGGTGATGGCCCGGTCGTAGAGCGCCCGCGTCTCATCCCAGCGCCCCTGGGCCGCGAGGACCTCGGCCAGACCGGCCATGGTCGTGGGGCGCTCGGGAGCGGATTCATCGAGGATCGAGAGGGCGCGCCGGAAGAGCGCTTCCGCTTCCGCGTGGGCGTCGCGCTCCTCCGTGAGGAGGTTCGCCAGCCGGACGAGCGCCGTGGCGTATTCCGGTGACCCGGCACCCTCGATTCGCCGGCGCCGAGCCACCACTTCCCGGAGGAGTGCCTCCGCCTCGTCGACGTCTCCCCGGCGGAGCCCCACCGACGCGACGGTTTCAATGGCGTTCGTGACCTTCGGGTCGTCGTCTCCCAGCGATCGCCTCCGGACCACCACCGCAGCGCGCGCCAGGGAATCGGCGGTTGCCAGATCCCCGAGGTACACCATGATGCTGCTCATCTGGAGCAGGCTGGTAGCGACATCCGGGTCGGTCGCCCCCAGGGAACGCACGCGGACGTCGCGGGCCTCGCGCGCCAGGGACAGCCCCTCGTCGTAGTGCCCCTTCACCGTGCTGATCTCGGCGAGCTCGGCCAGCGTCGTGGCCTTCTCCCGCGCCCCGTCCGTCGTGAGGGCTCCGCCTTGGGCGAGCTGCAGGTCCCGGGCCGCGGCGCGCAGCACCTCCTCGGCGCGATCATAGGCGCCCAGGCTGCGGTAGGCTCGACCCACCACGGTGCGCAGGCGCGCCCTCAGCTCCGGGTATGCGTCCAGGGCGTCCACCCGCGCCAGACCGCGCTCCAACATGGTGCGGGCCGAGAGGGTGTCCGCCATGATCTGCCGAGGGTCTTCCGTCTGGAAGAGGCCGACGAGGAAGTCCGCCGAGGCCTCGGCTCGCTCCAGCGCGCGGGTTGCGCGATCCCGCTCTGCTCGCGCCCGGCCCGCCTGCCATGTGGCCGCGGCCAGGCCCGACATCAAGGAGACGATCACGGCGACGGCGGCGGCCGTTTCGAGGCGGTGCCGCCGGAGGAACTTCCGGAGCCGGTACGCCCGACTCTCGCCGTAGGCCAGCACCGGCTCCCCCGCCAGATAGCGCCCGACGTCCTCGGAGAGCTGCTCCGCCGAGGCGTACCTGCGCCCGGGCTCCTTGCGAAGCGCCATCATGACGATGGCGTCCAGATCCCCCCGGAGCCTGCCGGCCAGGGCCGCGCCTCCCTTGTCCCGAGCTCCGTCGGCGCGCTCCGGTCCCGCGTGGCGCCGGGCGGCAGCCACCTGGCTCGGAAGGGGTGGGTCTTGCTGGCAGACCGCCTCGGTGAGCTCGGCGGGCGTGGTGCCCTCCGTGTCGAAGGGGCGGCTGCCCACGAGGAGCTCGTACAGAAGGATGCCCAGCGAGAAGATGTCGCTGGCGGTGGTGAGGGGCTCGCCACGCAGCTGCTCCGGGCTCGCGTACTCCGGGGTGAGCACCCGTAGCTCGGGGCGGGTGACCGGGGGGAGGACCCGTGTCGGGGGCGGCTGGAGCAGCTTGGCGATCCCGAAATCGAGCAGCTTGGGCTCGCCTTCCGCCGTCACGATGATGTTGGACGGCTTCAGGTCGCGATGGATCACCAGGTTGGCGTGCGCGTGATGCACGGCACCGCAGATCTTCCGGAAGAGCTCCAGGCGCTCCCCCAGCGTCAAACCCTCGCGCTCGCAGTGTTGGGTGAGGGGAAGGCCCTCCACGTATTCCATGGCGAGGAAGGGCACGCCGTCGCGGGCCACGCCCCCGTCGAGAAGCTGAGCGATGTTCGGGTGATTCAGCGACGCCATGATCTGGCGCTCGGTCTCGAAGCGCCGCACGGCCGTGTCCGACCAGGGGCCGCCGCGAACGACCTTGAGGGCCACGCGGCGCATGAAGGCATCCTCGCGAACGGCCAGGTAGACCTCGCCCATGCCTCCCGTGCCCAGCCGACGGATGATGCGATAGGGCCCGTAGCGACCCGGTTCGTCACCTTGCGCGTCCGAGCCGGCCCCGCCGGGCGAGCCCCGCTCCAGGACTCCACCGCTACGCTCGTGGGCACGGAGCAGCGCCATCACCCCTTTCGCCAGGTGAGGATCCGACGCGCACGCTCGTGCGACGAAGTCGGCGCGCTCCTCCCGGGGCAGGTCGAGAGCCGCCTCGAAGATCTCCTCCGCGCGCCCGCGTGTGCCCCCCGAATCTCCGGTGCCGGCCATCCTAACCACCCTCCGGCTCCGGCGACTCCGGCGATGGGGAGGCGTCGTCCGGGTAGAGCTCCGCGTACAGCCAGGCACGGGCCTTCACCCAGTCACGACGGACGGTGCGCTCGGTCACGCCGAGGAGCCGCGCGACGTCACGCTCCTCCAGCCCGGCGAAGAACCGAAGCTCGACGACCCGACGCTGGCGCTCATCCAGTCGCTCCAGGGCCCGGTCCAGGTCGAGGAGCTCGTGGGGATCGAAGGCCACGCTCATGTCTCCGGTCCCCAGCGTCGTCTGTTCCCACCCGTGGCCGCGTTTGTCCGTGGCCCGTCGCCGTGCGTGATCGACCAGGACCTGCCGCATCGCGCGGGCGGCGATGCCGACGAAGTGGTCTCGATCCGCCACGGTCAGTGAGGATCCTTGCAGCTTGAGCCAGGCCTCGTGGACCAGCGCCGTAGGTTGAAGCGTGTGACCGGCCCGCTCGCGTGCGAGCTGGCTGGCGGCGAGCCCCCGAAGCTCGGCGTAGACGACGTCGAACAGCTCGCCCACGGCGTCGTCGTCTCCTCGCTCGACGCGCGCGAGAAGCGTCGTGACGAACTTCCGACGATCGACGTCTGGCATGGCCCGGGCAGGTTCGAGGGGAGGGTGGCCGGACGGGCTGCGGGCGACTCATGACCCTTCGGAGCAGGGTAGATGCGCCCCGTCCGGTGGGCAAGGGCAGGTTCTGGGCGCCTATTCTCGCAGAACGGCCATGGGATCCGCCCGGGCCGCACGGCGAGCGGGGATCCACGATCCTGCCAGCGCCATGAGCACCATGGCCAGCGCGGCGCCTCCCAGCGCGAGCGGGTCCAGGGGGCTCACCTGGTAGAGCACCGAGGCGATGAAGCGGGTCAAGAGCAGCGCTCCCACGCCCCCCAGGAGGATCCCGACGCCTACGACCGCCGCGGCCTGCCGGAGCACCACGCCAACGAGGTGCGCCCGTCCGGCACCCAGCGCGACCTGGATGGCCAGCTCCCGGGCGCGGCGGCGGACATGGTAGCTGAGGATGCCATAGGTGCCGACGAGGGCGAGGAAGAGCGCCAGGGCCGAGAAGACCACCGAGAGCGTGGTCAGGAAGCGGTCTCTGCCTACGGACGTGCGCGCCATGTCTTCGTACCGCACGATGTCCGTCACCGGAATCCGTGGCTCCACGTCTCCTACGGCGCGACGGATGTCCTCGAAGACCGAAGCACCCGTGCGCGGTCGAACGGCCAGGTATGCGGAGGTCCAGGGATGGACCGATAGGGGCAGGTATACGGCGGCCGTGGGACCCTCGGCCCGGAGCGCCGTCCGGGTGTTGCCGACCACGCCCACCACCCTCCCCTCCAGGGGTCGGCCGTAGTCCGGGTCGGACGAGACCTGGCGGAACACCGTAAGTCGCCGGCCCAGCGGGTCCGCGTCCCCCCAGAGCTGACGGGCCAGCACCTGGCTCACCAGCATTGCTCCGCTCCACCGATCGTGGTCCGAGGTCCTGAAGGCCCGCCCCGCCACGACGGGAATGCCCAGGACCTCGAAGAAGTCGGCGCCCGCCGTCCGGAGCCAGGCCCGGGGGGCCACGTCCGGATCCAGGGGCTGGTCGGTGACGAGGGGTGTGACCACCCCCGTGCCCGTCAGGGGCAGGTGGTTCACCAGCGTCGCCCGGGCCACGCCGGGCCGGGCCCGGACTTCTCCGAGGATCCGATCGTACAGGGCTCGGCGGAGCTCGGGGTGGCCCTGGTAGTCGGACGGGAGGTTGAGGCGCAGGGTCACCAGGCCCGCGGGGTCGAAGCCCCGGTCGACGTGCTGGAGCGTCCAGTAGCTCCGGCCCAGCAGCATCGTTGCCGCCACCAGCGCCACGGTCACGGCGATCTGTCCCGAGACCAGCACCCACCGAAGGCGCTCCGACGCCCGGGAGGGCGTGCCTCGTCCGAGGAGGGCACGGGGCGCGTGCCGCGCGGCAAGGAGCGCGGGGAGCGCTCCGGCCAGCACGCCGGAGAGCAGCGACACCAGGACGGCGAAGGCCACGATCCGCCCGTCGACACCGATCTCCCGGGTGCGCGGCAGTCCCGGCACGCCCAGGGACAGGAAGGCGTGCACGCCCCACCAGGCCAGGAGGAGACCCAGGAGCCCGCCCGCGACGGCGATGACCACGCTCTCCCCCATGAGGAGCGCCGAGGCCCGTCGGGAGGACGCACCCAGGGCGACGCGGATCCCCAGCTCCCGGCCCCGGTCCAGCGCCCGCGTCAGGATCAGCCCGGCCACGTTGGCGCACGCGATGACCAGGAGCCCCATCACCCCCGCCAGGAGCACGAGGAGGGAAGTGCGCACATCGCCCACCAGCTCCTCGCGGAGCGTCCGCGCGGCCGCGCCCCACTGCCGGTTCGTATCCGGATAGCGCTCCGCGAGGCG
This sequence comes from Gemmatimonadota bacterium, assembly GCA_050114675.1. GTDB lineage: Bacteria > Gemmatimonadota > Gemmatimonadetes > Longimicrobiales > Gaopeijiaceae > SZUA-318. The sequence goes on from JASFRY010000041.1 coordinate 6,970, forward strand.
GCCGGCCATGGCGGAAAGCTCCTGCCGTGCCCTGTCCAGGGAGGCCCCCCGGGTCAGGCGGGCGACCACGCGGGTGTCCAGACGGTAGCCCCGGGTGTCGAGTCCCTGGGCCTCGATGCGCTCCGGCGTGAGTCGGGCATATGCGTCGGCCCAGAGTGGATAGTCCACGCCGGGGCCCAGGACCGCCACGACCCTGTAGCTGCCGTCCGAGAAGGGCTCCGAACGTCCCACGACGCTGCTGTCGGCCCCAAAGCGCGATTGCCAGGTGGCGTACTTGAGGGCGATGACCGGCTCGCCCATGGCGTCCGCGGCCAGCGGGGCCAGGCTTCCCAGGTGGACGCGGGGGCGCACCGCATCCACGAAGTCCGGCGTGGCGAAGGCGGTCGTGAGGCGCGCCGCGCCCCGCACCGGATCCAGGTGCGTCAGGCTGGCGCCCTGCACGAACGCCACGCTGGAGAGGGAGGTCGTTCCGCCACGCCAGTCGACGAAGTCGGGGTAGGAGGGTGAGCCGTGGGCGTTTCCCTGGGGCGTCACCGCCCACACCGTGACGATGCGGTCGGGCTCCTCGTAGTCCAGGCGACGCAGGAGCACGCCGTCGACCACCGAGAAGACTGCGGCGGCAGCGCCCACGCCCACGGCGGTGGCCAGCACGGCGGTGAGGGTGTACGCGGGCCTGCGCGCCAGGCTCCTCGGGACCGAGCGCCAGTCGCTCACGCGGACGCCTGCCTCGGTGCGCGCCCCGGGCGCTCGGCCGCGTAGATCGCGGGGTGGCATGCGCTCATCCGGAGTCCCTCATGCCGCGGACGATGGACGGTGACCCGGGTGGGCCGGACGACCCACCCGGGAAGATCCAACCGACGTTGACGTTATAACGGTAGGAGGCGACGTTCGGAACCGCCTGCGGTTCCCGTCGGCGTGGAAGGAGTCGGACACGCACGGCAACCCGGCGGCGTCTCGGACTGTCAAACAGGAGTGCGGGCCCAGGAAGCGACGGGCCCTCGAGGTCCAGGTGGGGTGGGGCGTGGGCGAGAAGATCAAGCAGATCTGGCGCGAGCTGCGCCGGCGACGGGTGGTGAGAACGGCGGCTGCGTATGCGGCCGCAGGCTTCGTGCTGCTCCAGCTGGCCGAGATCCTGCTGCCCGCATTCAACATGGGTCCAGGGGCGCTGCGGGTCCTCCTCTCCGCCCTCCTCGCGGGCTTTCCCGTGGTGGTGGCCCTGTCGTGGGTCTTCGACGTGACCCTCGACGGCGTGCGGCGGACGAAGCCGCTGGACGGCGCGCCCGGGCCCACGGTCTACCGCGCGCCCTCCGTGATGGCGGTGGCCACCGTGGTGGCCGTCGCCGGGGCGCTCGGCGGGGCGGGGTGGTGGCTGGTTCGCGAGGCGGGAGCCGTGAGGACGGGCGCAGCCGACCCCGACACCTCGTCCATCGCGGTGCTTCCGTTCTCCGACCTGAGCGCGGAAGGTGACCAGCAGTACCTGGGCGACGGCCTGGCGGAGGAGATCCTCAACGTCCTGGCCGGGGTCGACGGGCTGCACGTGGCGGCGCGAACGTCGGCCTTCGCCTTCCGCGAGGCCACCGAGGACGTTCGGGACATCGGCCGAAGCCTCAACGTCAGCACCCTGCTCGAGGGGAGCGTCCGGCGGAGCGGCGACCAGGTGCGCGTCACCGCCCAGCTCATCGACACGAGCACCGGCTTCCACCTCTGGTCGAAGACCTACGACCGGCGCGTGGAAGACCTGTTCGCGCTCCAGGACGAGATCGCCCGCTCCATCGCCCGAGAGCTGCTGGGGCTGGAGGCCCTGGGTCACGCCGCCGTGCGCCACGTGGCCGCGCCCGAGGCACAGGACCTGTACTGGCGCGCCCGGGCGCTGCTGGGCAGGAGAGACCCGGTGGGCCTTCCCGAGGCCATATCCCTCTTCCGGAGCGCGGCGGCCCTGGATCCCGAGTACGCGGCGGCGTTCGCCGGGATGGCCGACGCGTATGCGCTGATGCCCATCTACGTGCCCTCGGTACCTCTGGACGAGGCCCTCGCCAGTGCCGAGGAGTGGGCCGACCGCGCCATCGCTCTGGACAGCACCCTGGCCGACCCGTACGCGTCGCTGGGACTGGTCAGGGCCCTGCGCCGGGATCGTGAGGGTGCGTTGGCGGCGCTCGGGCGGGCTATCGATCTGAACCCGTCGTACGCGCCGGCCTTCCACTGGCGGGCCAACGTCCTCGCCGAGATGGGCCGTCTGGACGAGGCCGGAGAGGACGCGGCCCGGGCCGCGCTCCTCGATCCCCTGTCGGCGTCGGTGGCCACGGATCACGGCAGGATCCACCACTGGTACGGGAAGATCGAATAGGCCCGGAAGGAGCTGGACCGGGCCCAATCCCTGGACTTCAGCTACCGGCCGGCGTTGTTCGGCGCGGCCCTCGTTGCGGTGGAGCAGAAGCGGCCTCTTCCGCTGCAGATGGCGCTCACGCGCTGGGCGGCCGTCGCCGGGGTCCCGGTGGCCGACGTGGGCGAGCTCTCCCGGGCCATGATCTCGTTCCGTCGCACGGGCGTCCCCGCCGAGCCCACCGAAGCCCTCGCAAGGCTCTCGGCCGAGCGGGGAGGCATAGGATCCGGGACCCTGGCGTCGATCCATGCCCTGGTGGGGGCCAGGGAAGGGGTGTTCCGGTGGCTGAGGGAGGCCGTGGCCGACGGCTCCTGGGCCGAGGAGTATCTGTCCGTGAATCCCGTGTACGCCCCCTTCCGGGACGACCCCGAGTTCCGGGAGATCCTGGCGGAGATCGGCTGAACCGCCTGGCCGCGGTCGGGTCAGCCGTCGCCCGTGCGCTCGATCCTCAGCCGCACCACGTACGGCACGTCCAACTCGTCCTTGGTCACCCCCACCACCATGTCGTCGCCGAACGCGAGTCCCTGCTCGAGCTCGACGGGGGACGCCACGACGCCGAGATAACGACCATCGCGCGCGAACACGTCATAGGCGTGCTCGGGCCCGCCCGCGCCTGTCGACACCCGTACCCAGAGGTGCCCGTCGGGCGCCGGCTCGATCCACCGGACGCGGGGCTTCTCGTCCGGGATGAGCCCCAGGTCCGGCGTGCCCCCCACCTTCCGGATATCGGCCAGCGTGGCCTGCAGCCCCTCCATGTCCTCGTCCGTGACGGGCAGCAGCCCCACGTCGCGGCCCACCACGGCGAGGGTGTCGCCGGCGAAGGAGATGCGGGCGATGCGGTAGGGAGCCGTGGTGCCCACCCACATCGCACCCGTGTACAGGTCCGGGCTCCACACCAAGCTGGGCGTGAACGGCACGGGATAGCTCATGGTGAACTGGCTGCCGCCGACGGTGGCGAGGACCGGGCGGTCCATGGTCGGCACCAGGAAGTCCGTGCCCCCTTCGGGAGCGATGGAGTCGAGGCGCACCACACCGGGGGCGAAGCTGCGGGGGCCGGACTGGACCGTGGAGGGGTCCAGCAGCCGTCCCGATGCGTCGAACCCGCCGGACCACCCGGAGAACGGACCGGACCGTCCCCTTCGCACGTCCCGGAGCAGGGCCCCGGTCTCGTCGTAGGCCGTGAACCGCTGGTTGCGCGAGTCCACCACCCAGATGACGCCGTCGCGGTCGACGGCCACGCCCACGGGCCTCGAGAACTCGCCGGGGCCCTCGCCCTCGCGGCCCACCGTCCACAGGTGGGCGCCATCCGCAGCGAAAGCACGGAGCTCCCTGGCCTGCCGGTCGAGCACATAGATGCGGCCCGACCGGTCCACGGCCACGTCGGCGACGGCGTTGAACGATTCCGGCCCCTCCGCGCCGGCCGAACCGAGACGGAGATCCTCGGTGAGCGTCCATCCTTCCCCGGTAACCCACACGCCCGACGTACTCACGACCCGCACGCCACCGCCGGCCAGGGTATCCACTGTGCCCGTCCAATGGCCGTGGGGCGACGGAGGCTCCGTGCAGCCTGCCGCCACCATCAGGAGTCCGGTAAGGGCGAGGGTCCCTCGTGGGCCTGCGAGCTTCAGCATGCACGTCATCGTCGTTTCGGTCCCTCGTCTGAGGCGTCGAGGTGGGGAGGAGCTCCGAAGGCGGGACAAGGGGCTCCGGCAGGGTGATACGCAGGCCGTCGTGTGGTATTTCGTCGTATGTTACTTCGAGCCCACGGACGGATGGCTTTCCACCCCTTCACGCGAGAGATCCGGGCATGGCGGACACGCCGCTGGAGCAGAGGAAGTTCACGGACGAGGAGGTGCGGGAGATCCTGAAGAAGGCGGTGGAGCGCGCGCCCTCCCGGGCGCTCGTGAAGCGCGAGGGGCTCTCCCTCGACGAGCTCAAGGAGATCGGCAGGGAAGTGGGCATCGATCCGGACCGCCTGGAGGACGCTGCCCGCTCCGTCGCGGCGGGAGGGGGCGCCCGAGCCAGCCGGCTGGTCGGCGCCCCCACGGTCCTGCACGTCGAACGGAAGGTGGAGGGCACGGTCGACCCGGCGGACGCCCCGGAGATCCTCTCCGTCATCCGTCGCGTCATGGGCGTTCAGGGCGAGGCGAGGGAGATCCACGGATCCCTGGAATGGAACGACAAGGGTGAAGTCTACCAGCGCTACGTCACGCTCTCTTCCCGTGACGGCACCACCACGATCCAAGGCTCGGCGAACCTCTCCGGCGGCGCCGCGGTGACCTACCTTCCCACCGGCCTGATCGGGTTCATGATCTCGCTCATCGGGCTCCTCCGGTTCGCCAAGACGGGGAGCGAGGTGGGGCTCATCCTCTTCTTCGCCGTTCTCCCGATCCTGTACCCCATCCTCCGAACCATCTTCAAGAAGATCTCCTACGCCGAGTCGGCCAGGCTCCAGCAGGTGGTGGACGATCTGGCCCGGCTGACGCAGGGCTCGGACGAGGAGGAGTAGCCCGCGCCGTCTCCGGCACTCCGGAAGGCGGCCCCGGGCACGTCTCCGTCAGAAGGGGAGGTCGTCGTCCACGTCGTCCGGGGGCTCGGGGAACGGCTCTCCGGGAGGTATGGGCGGGGGGGCCTCCTGCGCCTCGCTCTCCCGCTCCACCTTCCACGCCTTCACGTCGGTGTACCAGCGCCCGTTGTATTCCCGGCTCGCGATGTCGACGTAGGCCGTCAGCTGCTCGTCGACCTGCACGTTGAACTGGTCGATGTTGTCTCCCCAGACCACGAGGCAGACGGGCTTCGGATACTTCCCCTCCGTCTCCAGGATGAACTCCTGTTTGCGCCAGGGGCCGTTGCGGCTCTCGCCGGACTGCTCCTCCAGCACCTGCTTGACGGTTCCGGTGATCTTGAGGTCCATGGTGACGTCACTCGAGCGGCTGCGGGAATGGGGCGAAGAAATTGCGGAAGGTCGGCGGGGAAGGCCACCCCTCCGCGTCGCCGTGGGGGCCCCTCCCCGATCAGGGCTGCGGTCCCCCGTACGTTTCGAGGAAGGCCTCGAAGTGGGGGATCGCTTGCTCGCACCAGGCGATCTGCTGCTGCATGATCTCCTTCGATATGGCGATGGCCAGGGATGTGCGCGCGGGGTCGTGGAACGTCTCGCTGTCCACCAGACGCTGTATCTCGTCGTCCAGGGACACGAGGTGGGCGTTCCAGCTGTACAGCTCGAACGCAGCGGTCATGAGGTCGGCGGGCATGTGGTCACCGAGCTGTCCGGTGCTTATGCGTGTCCATGCCGCCTGGGCGAGGGAGGGACTCCGGAAGCCCGTGAACGCTCCCCTCAGATCGGCCAGGCTGGACCCGGGATCGGCCGACGGATCGAGGGTGCCGAGCCGCCCGAGGCGGAAGTCCACCACGGAGTCCAACTCCGCGATCTCGCGGAGGTTGTGCTCCACCTCGCGGTCCAGCGACAGGGTGGCGGCGGCGATCTCCCGCTGTATCTGGTGATTCTCCCGCCACTGGTCCACGAGAAGGGCTGCCAGCACCCCGAAGAGCACCATGAATCCCTCGAGGAGCAGGAATCGGAGGCTGTGTCTTCGGTCCATGGCATGTCGGGTGGGGCTCGGACGGGCCGACCCCTCGAGGGGCTCAGAGCTGCGGCGCGATCTGGTACTGCTCGATGCTCCCGTCGGGCCACTCGAACGTCCACACCCGGAGCGTGCGGTCCTGGAAGCGCACCCGGTAGTTGCGCATGATCATGCCGCCCCGATCGGAGCTCGACGTCTGGACGAACGAGAGGGGCGCACCCAGAGGCGCCAATCCCTCCTGCAGGTCCTTCAGTCCCTGCTCGGTGAAGTACTCGTTGGCCGTGCGGGTGAAGAGAGAACGGTCGATGGTCCCGTGCTGGAATCCCTCCAGGATGCTCCGGGCGCGCGCCGTCCGGGCTTCGGTCAGCGGATCTGGAGCGGTGAACATCACCCGGGCGACGGCACGGGCGATGGCCCCGGCCGCCGGCGCCGCCATCTGGTTCGTCAGGACGACCACCGCGGCGCTGTCGTCGGGAAAGACGTAGTTGTAGGAGACGAAACCCGATACCTCCCCGCTGTGCGCGATGAGCCGGTGCCCGCTCATGGAGGCCACGTCCACGGCGAGGCCGTAGCCCGTGGGGAGCCCGTCGGCCAGGAGCATGTCGCGCTCCATCTGACGGTACGAAGCGGGGGCCAGGAGGCTCTCGCGCATGAGGGAGACGTCCCACCGGGCCAGGTCCGCCGGCGTCATGGCCAGCTCCGCTGCACCGAGCATCCAGCCGGCGCCCTCGGGGAGGGCGGGGCGGAGCGGGCCCAGGCCGAAGCGCCGATAGCCCGCCGGATCCGCGTCGGTCATCCGGCCCTGGTCGAAGTTCACCACCGACCCCATGCCCAGAGGCTCGAACACGCGCTCCTCCAGGAAGGAGAAGAGGGGCATCCCGGTGATCTTCTCCACGATGCGCCCCGCCAGCACGAAGTTGGTGTTGCTGTACTCCCACTTCGTGCCCGGCTCGAAGTCCAGCGGCGCGCCGGCCCAGCGGGCGATCACCGAGTCGGGATCGATGGCGGTCTGCATCATGGTGGGCACGTAGTCGTGGGGCCAGAAATCCGAGTACCCCGACGTGTGCGTGAGCAGGTTGCGCAGGGTGATGTCGTCGGCGCGGGTCAGCTCCGGGTACCACTTCGCCACCGGGTCGTCCAGGGAGAGCTCGCCCTCCTGCTGGAGGAGGAGCACGGCCGCCGCGGTGAACTGCTTGCTGATGGACCCGATGGCGTAGCGCATGTCCGTGCTCGCCGCGGTCCGGGGAACCAGTCGGGCGGTTCCGTACGCCTTCAGGTACTCCGTCCTGGCTTGCCGCACGACGGCGACGGAGGCGCTGGGCACGCCGCTCTCCTCGAGCACGGCGGCGGCGATGGAGTCCACGGCGGCGGTCAGGGCCTCGTGGCTCGGGCCGGCGGTGGACGCCGTCTGGGCGACGAG
>JASFRY010000042.1:0-14204 GCA_050114675.1 Gemmatimonadota bacterium
CCTACTTCAGCCAGCCTCACAACCCGAGCGACTTCAAGCCGCTCGTGTACGGCACCAACGCCACCAACAACACGCTGGGCGACGTCGTGGCCGGCCAGTGGGCGTCCAACAACTGTGGTACGGACCTGACGCCCATCGAGACGTACCTGGGCAAGCCCACGCCGGACTTCGCCGGGTCGTTCGGCTTCAACATGACCTTCGGCGGGGCATGGGAGCTGTCGTCGCTGTTCGAGTACAAGGTGGGCAACTTCTTCGTGGAGGACCTGTCCGGGATGTTCCGGCGGGCCAACTCGGTCATCGGGCGCAACACGCCGCTGGCCGCGAAGCTGAACGCCATCATGCAGGATCCCAGCTCGTCGGCCGAGCAGCGTCTCGAGGCGGCGAACACCTGGGTCCACCAGATCGAGGGTCTGTCGCCCATGTCGGGCCTGAACGGCGTCCTCGACGCCAGCTACATCCGGTGGCGCGAGCTGTCGCTCAGCTACAGGATGCCCACGGACCTCATCTCGCGAATGGGCCTGTCCACGGCGACGCTCAACCTCGGCGCGCGCAACCTGCGCCTGTTCATGCTCCACGATTACAAGGGCGTGGACCCCGAGACCAACGTGATCGGCCGCGGCAACGGCGGACTGGATGACAACTTCCTCTCGTCGACCGAGGGGTGGGCCATCCCGATTCCGACGCGCCTGACCTTCTCCACCCGCGTCACGTTCTGAGGAGGGCGGAGACAATGAAGACATCGATCAAGGTCACGGCCCTCACGGCCGTCTTCGCGCTGGCGGGCTGCAACAACCTGCTGGACGTGAACAACCCGAACAACCTGGTGGAAGAGTCCATCAGGAGGCAGTCCGCAGCCACGGCCGTGGTGAACGGCGCCCAGGCGCTGGTCGCCCATGCGGTTTCGTCGATCTGGCAGCCCTACGAGGTAGCCACCGACGACTTCTACTGGATCGGCTCGCGGGATGCATGGCTGTCTATCGATCAGGGATTCCTCTCTGATCCGGCGAACGAGTTCACCGACGCGGCGTTCCCCGATCTCGCCCAGGCCCGCTGGATGGCCGACAACGCGGTGACGATCATGGAGGAGCACGTCGCGGAGGACCCGTCCTTCGGGCCCGAGCTCGCCCGCGCGCACCTCTACGCCGGCATCGCCTACATGGTCGTCGGTGAGGTGCAGCAGGACTTCACCATCTCGGACAAGCGTGATGCCGGTCCCGCCGTCGGGCCGGACCAGATGTACACCATGCTGGACCAGGCCATCACGCACCTCGATGCCGCGATCTCCGGCACGGATGACGCGGACATCAAGCTCGAGGCCATGGCGGTCCGGGCCCGTGCCAAGCAGTCGCGGGCCATCTGGGACAAGATCAAGCCGTCGCCCAACACGGCGGATCCGCTCGCGAAGTCCGCGAGCGCCGTGTCGGATGCCCTCGCCACCATCGACATGGCGGGTGGCGCTACGGCCGATTGGGACTACGACTTCCACTACTCGTCGAGCACCATCACCAACGACCTGGCCGACTGGGTCAACGACCGGAAGGAGAACCAGGTGGATCTGAGCCTGGTGACGGTCGACGCGAACTACGACATCAGCGGAATGGTGATCCAGGATCCCATCGACAACGTGGCGGATCCGGCCTTCAGAGAGAGGCTCGAGAAGTTCAAGGAAACCTCGTTCCAGAACATCGTGGATAGCGGCGCGAAGGGGGGTTCCTATGCTCCCATGACGATCGCCTCGACGCGTCTCATGCACCTGATCGTGGCCGAGGACGCGCTGGCGAACGGGGATGACGCGACGTTCACGGAGCACATCAACGACATCCGCGCCATGGACGGCCTGACGCCCTATTCGGGGCAGATTCCCGCCATGGACATGCTGCAGCACGAGCGGCGGGTGAACACGTGGCTCATGGGGCTCCGTCTGGCGGACATGTACCGCTTCGGCATCACGGACCCCAAGTGGCAGCCCGGTAGTGACGCCATCACGGCGCCAGGCACGCTCCTTCCCATCACGCTGGTGGAAGTGCGGGCCAACTGTAACCTGAACGGGTTGGGCTGCTGATCCAGAGCCCACCCTGAGGGGTAAGCAAGAGGCAGGCGCACCCGTACCTCGTGTGCGGGTGCGTCTCGCCTTTTGCGGCCGCAACGACCATGTTCCCCACTATGCGACTCAAGCGAACCGTTGGAACCCTGATGCTGGCCGCGGTCCTGTCCGGCCTGCCGGGGTGCGGACAGATCTTCGACAATCCGACGCCCAACAACGTCTTCCTCACCGTCGCTGGTCAGGCGGGACGCCAGGTGGAGATCGTGACCTCGTCCCAGTTCCTGGCGGGCGTGGACGAGAGGGGCGTGACCACGATCAGGATCTTCGGGTCGGACACCATGTACGCGGTGCTACCGGTGGACACGGTCTTCGACATCTCGGTGGACCGGCGCTGGTTCGTCCAGCTCACGCCCACCGACTCCACCCAGGCCACGTACCAGGTCCGCGTGGACGTGGACGATCGCAACCAGGTCAACGAGACGGGCGTGGTCTACGCCAACGACCCGTGGCGGTACGCGTACATGTTCAACCAACAGCTCACCCGATCCGTGGACGTGGTCTTCTGATGCGTCCGGCGAGCGTCCTGCGCGGTGCCATCACCGCCGTCGGTGCGGCCCTCCTGAGCGGCTGCTATTCCTACGTTCCGGTGCAGCGTCCCCAGCCCGGCACCACGGTCCGCATCCACGTGCCGGCGCGCCAGGCCGATATCGGCCGGAGCCGCAACGCCGAGCCCGAGACCCTGGACTTCGAGGGCCGGGTCGTCTCCTTCGGGGACACGCTCCTGTTGGAGACCGAGTCGCGCCGCGAGTTCGGGCCCTTCCACGAGGTCTTCCAGTACGACACGCTCCGGGTGGCGCCCCAGAATCTGGCAGGCATCGAGGAGCGCTATCTCTCCAAGCCGAAGACCTATGGCTTCGCAGCCCTGGTCACGGTGGGCGCGGTGGGGCTGGCCATCGCGGCGTTGAAGGTGGCAACGGGCAGCGGGGGCAGCGGGTCCCCCGGCGGCGGCAACACCCAGGGCGACATCATCCTCAAGCCCATCTTCTCGACGCTCCTCGGCGCCCTCGGGCGCTGATCGGATCGGCCTCAGGCCGGCGGCGCTGCGCCATGGGTCCCCGGCGAGGGCAGGGCGTCGCGCCGGGAGCGGCCCGGGCCACCGAGCCTCCGCGCTCCGGACGCCCGCTCACGGGTTGCGCAGGGCCTTCCGGCTGCCTACGCTCCCCGACCCGGCCCTGACGGGCAGGTTCGACCCTCTTCCGCAGGCAGGTACGATTCATGAGCAGACTGGTCCGGCCGCTGGCTTCCACCGCAATCGCACTCGCGGTCGTGGCAGCCGGCATGCCCACCCTCGCCAGCGCCCAGCAGTACGACGAGGCCCTCTACGGCGCTTTGGATTGGACCAACGTGGGGCCGTCCCGTGGCGGTCGTTCGACAGCCGTGGCGGGCAGCTCCTCCCGACCGTACGAGTACTACTTCGGTGCCGTCGGCGGCGGCCTCTGGAAGACCAGCGACGGGGGCCAGACCTGGCGTCCCGTCACCGACGGCCAGCTCACCTCGTCGTCGGTGGGCGCCGTGGCCGTCTGCGAGGCCGACCCAGACGTGGTCTACATCGGCACCGGCGAGACGGAGCTCCGCGGCAACATCATGCAGGGAGACGGCGTCTACAAATCCACCGATGCCGGCAAGACCTGGACCCACATGGGGCTCGCGGCGACCCAGAGCATCGCCAAGATCCGCATCCGCCCCGACAACTGCGACGTGGCATGGGTCGCAGCGCTGGGCGTGCACTCCATGCCCAGCCCCCAGCGCGGCGTCTTCAAGACCACGGACGGGGGCGAGACCTGGAGCAGGGTGCTCTTCAAGAGCGACAAGGCCGGCGCCATCGACCTGGCCCTGGATCCCAACAACCCCGACGTCATGTACGCCTCCCTCTGGGAAGCGTGGCGCAAGAGCTGGGGCATGTCCTCCGGTGGACCCGACTCGGGCATCTGGAAGTCCACCGACGGCGGGGAGCACTGGACCGACATCACGTCCAGCCTCGGGCTGGAGCCGCCCACGCCCATCGGGAAGGTCGGCCTGTCCGTCTCGGGCGCGAACTCCAACCGGGTCTACGCGCTGGTGGAGCACGAGCCCGAGGGCGGGGTCTACCGCTCCGACGACGCCGGCAAGACGTGGGAGCGCGTGAACGACGAGCGCAAGCTGCGGCAGCGCGCCTTCTACTACTCGCGCATCTACGCCGATCCGGAGAACGAGGACGTGGTCTACGCCCTGAACACGGGCTTCTACAAGTCCACCGACGGGGGGAAGACCTTTCCCACGTCGTTCCGGGTGCCCCACGGGGACAACCACGACCTGTGGATCGCACCCAACGACCCCGACCGGATGATCAACTCCAACGACGGCGGGGCCAACGTCTCGGTGAACGGCGGCGACACCTGGACCGACCAGGACTTCCCCACGGCCCAGTTCTACCGCGTCACCACCACGAACCACGAGCCGTACCACATCTGCGGCGCCCAGCAGGACAACTCCACCGTATGCATGCCGTCCAAGGACTGGAGCTTCGTCACGGCCGGCCGGGGCGGGGGAGAGTACTTCTACGCGGTGGGCGGCGGCGAGAGCGGCTATATCGCCTCCAAGCCCGATGAGCCCAACATCTTCTACGCCGGCTCGTACGGCGGTGCCCTGACCCGGTTCGACTACTCCACCGGCCTCATGCGTGCGGTGAACATCTGGCCGGACAACCCCATGGGGTGGTCGTCCAAGGACATCGAGGAGCGTTCCCAGTGGACGTTCCCCATCGTCTTCGACCACTTCGACCCCGACATGCTGTACGCCGGCACCCAGAAGGTGTGGCGCACCAGCAACGGGGGACAGCACTGGGACGCCATCAGCGGCGACCTGACCCGCCACGATCCCATGACCATGCAGGCCTCGGGCGGGCCCATCACCAAGGACCAGACGGGCGTGGAGACGTACGCCACGGTCTTCGTCATCGCGCCCTCGTTCCAGAACCCCGACGTGATCTGGGCGGGCTCCGACGACGGGTATGTCCACGTGACGCGCAATGCCCGCTCCGACAGCCCCACGTGGGAGAACGTGACGCCCCCGGACGCACCCGACTTCGTGCGCATCAACACCATCGAGGCGTCGCCCACCACTGCCGGGAAGGCGTACGTGGCCGGCATCCGCTACCTGGTGGACAACGACCGCCATCCCTACATCTGGAAGACCACGGACTACGGCAAGACGTGGACGAAGATCGTCAACGGCATCCCCGACGACGATTTCGTCCGGGCCGTCCGTGAGGATCCGGAGCGCCCCGGGCTGCTCTACGCCGCCTCAGAGACCACGGTCTACGTCTCGTGGGACGACGGCGCCAACTGGCAGCCCCTCTCCATGAACCTCCCCAACACCCAGGTGAGCGACCTGGTGGTGGAGGACCACGACCTGGTCATCTCCACCCACGGCCGCTCCTTCTGGGTGATGCGGGACATGGACATGCTGCGGCAGCTCACGCCCGAGGTGGCGGCGGCCGACTTCTGGCTCTTCCAGCCCCGGAACGTCATCCAGGGCTTCGACAACACGGCGCCCTTCTACTACGACTTGAAGGGCGACGCCGACAAGGTCACGTTCGAGTTCATGGACCAGGCCGGCAACGTGATCCAGACCTTCGAGTCCCGGGAGGGAGAGGATACGGCCTCGGCGGGCAGGGGAGGCGGCAACCCCTTCTTCGGCCAGGGCGGTTCCGAGCACCCGGCCAAGGCCCAGGGCTCCCACGTCTTCCACTGGGACATGCGCGAGCAGGGGTGGACCGACTTCGAGGGCCGGATCTTCTGGGCGGCCCGACCGGTGGGGCCCAGCGTGGTTCCCGGCCACTACCAGGTGCGCCTGACGGTGGACGGCCAGAGTCAGACCCGGAGCTTCGACATCGAGATCAACCCCCGGGCGGCCGCCTCCGGCGTCACGGTGGCGGACCTTCAGGATCGCCACGATTTCGCCGCGCGCATCCGTGACCGGGTCTCGGAGGCCAACGAGGCGGTCATCAAGATGCGGGCCATCAAGAAGGCGGTGGACGAGCGGCTCTCCGAGAACGACAACAGCGAGCTCCACTCCCTGGGGACCACCGTCAAGGACCGGCTGAGCTCGGTGGAGTCGGAGGTCTACCAGGTGAAGAACCAGTCCAACCAGGACCCGCTCAACTACCCGATCATGCTCAACAACAAGATCGCCGCGCTGTTGAACCTGGTGGAGGGCGCGGAGGACAAGCCCACGGACCAGGCCCGCACGGTGTTCCAGACGCTTTCGGGACAGCTGGACGGGGAGATGGACCAGATGCAGCTGGTCATCACACAGGACCTGGCGCGTCTCAACGAGCTGCTTCGGCAGCTGGGCATGGATCCAATCAACACCGAAAAGCTCATCAGCCAGTAACGCCATCGAAGGGGCGGGGGGCCCAGCGCTCCCCGCCCCGCCCCCGGAATCATGAGATCCACCTGCCACCCCCACCGCGGAATCACCACCCTCGCCATGCTTGCGTGGGTCTCCCTGGCCCTGGTGGGCTGCGGCGGAGGGCGCGCGGCCAACCCGTTTTCGGACGAAGCCGGGACCTCCTCCGATCAGCTCTACATCTACATCGACAACCAGGGCTTCAACGACATCCGGGTGTACGCCCTCACGCCGCAGGGTCCCCAATCGCTGGGGCTCATTCCGGGGACCCAGCACAAGAACGTGCGGATCACATGGCGACAGCTGGACCAGCTCAGCTTCCGGCTCGAGGTGCTGGCGGGACCCACGTACCGGACGGGTGGCATTACGGCCTCTCCGGGAGAGCACCTGGAGCTCCTCATTCCCTCGGACCCGTCCAACGCCTTCGTGCGTCCGGGGCGGTAGGGCACCCCGCCGGCCGTCACGGCCCTCGGCCGGCGATGGAGCCGCGCTCCGCCCGACGGCCTACTCGCCGTAGGGGACCCAGATGTTCTTGACCTGGGTGGCTTCCCGGAGGAACTCCTCGCCCTCTCCGTGGTGTGGAGACATCCAAGATACTGTCTTTCCGTTACTTACCCACGTCCGCTTCATGTTGCCTGTAGAGGCGCGCTCCACCAACTCCGAGCCCTCCCGGGACCCGAAGTACCACATGCCGTCCACGTCGTCATGGGCCGCCAGGGTGGGCACGATCTCGTCCCTCAGCCCGGTGACCAGGTTCACCACGCCCCCGGGCACGTCGGAGGTGTCCAGGACCTGGTAGAGGTCGGTGGCGAGGAGGGGCGCGGTCTCGGAGGGTACCGCCACCACGGCGTTGCCCGCGGCCACCAGGGGAGCCACCAGGGAGACCAGCCCCAGGAGCGGCCGCTCGTCCGGGCACACCGCCCCCATGACGCCGATGGGCTCGTTCATGGCCAGCGTCACGTTGCGGAAGGGCGTGGCATGGATCCGGCCATCCCACTTGTCGGCCCACGCGGCGTAGCTGAAGAGCCGCGCCACGGTGGCCTCCACCTCGGCCGCGGCATCGGAAGCGTCGCCCGAGAAGGCCGCCAGACGTCCCGCGAGCTCCGAGCCACGGGCGTGGAGGTTCTCGGCCAGGTAGTAGAGGATCTGGGCCCGGTTGTGGGCGGCCCGGCTCGCCCATGCCCCCTGGGCCTTCCGAGCCGCTTCCACGGCGTTGCGCACGTCCTTCCGGTTCCCCCGGCCCACCTCGCCCAGGATCATCCCGTCGGCTCCCTTCACGGGAAGGCTGGCGTCGGCGTCGGGGCGGGCCTGCTTGCCACCGATGTAGAGCTTGGCGGTCCGGTCGATCGCTCGAGCGGAAGGGGAAGAGGAGAGGTCGTTCTGCGGGACGGCCGCGGAGGGCCCGGGCTCCGGCGCCGGGGCCCCGCCCTCGTCGACGCGTCTCACGTACTCCCACAGACCCTCCATGCCGCCTTCGCGGCCGTACCCGCTCTCCCGGTAGCCCCCGAAGCCCGAGGCGGCGTCGAAGAGGTTGGTGCAGTTCACCCACACCGTGCCCGCCTTGATCCTGGGCGCCACGTCCAGCGCCAGATTGATGTTCTCCGACCAGATGGACGCCGCCAGCCCGTAGCGCGTGTCGTTGGCCAGAGCCACGGCCTCCGACGGGGTCCGGAAGGTCATGAGCACCACCACGGGTCCGAAGATCTCCACCTGGGCCAGCGTGCCCGACGGAGAACAGCCGGTGCACAGCGTGGGCGGATAGAACCACCCCTCCCGGGGCGTGCTCCACGAGGGCTGCCACACCCGGGCGCCCTCGGCGCGGCCCTGCTCCACCAGGTCCTGGATGCGCTGCAGCTGGACCGGCGCCACGATGGCGCCCATGTCCACCGCCTTGTCCAGGGGATCGCCCATGCGGAGCGTCTCCATGCGGGCGCGCAGCTTCCGCTCCAGAGCCTCCGCCACGCCCTCCTGGACGAGGATCCGGGAGCCGGCGCAGCACACCTGGCCCTGATTGAACCAGATGGCGTCCACCACGCCCTCCACCACCGAGTCGAGGTCGGCGTCGTCGAAGACGATGAAGGGCGACTTGCCGCCCAGCTCCAGGCTGAGGCGCTTGCCGCTCCCGGCGGTGGCCTCGCGGATGAGGCGACCCACCTCGGTGGAGCCGGTGAAGGCGATCTTGTCCACCTCCGGGTGGGCCACCAGCGCGGCCCCGGTGCTGCCGTCGCCCGTGACCACGTTCACCACCCCCTCGGGGAGGCCGGCGTCGCGGCATACCTCGGCGAACAGGAGGGAGGTGAGGGGCGTGAACTCGGCGGGCTTGAGCACCACCGTGTTCCCCGTGGCCAATGCCGGAGCGATCTTCCACGCCAGCATGAGGAGGGGGAAGTTCCAGGGGATGATCTGGCCCACTACCCCCACGGGCCCGTAGCCGGGCAGGGTGGTCTCCATGAGCTGAGCCCACCCGGCATGGTGATAGAAGTGCCGGGCCACCAGGGGGATGTCCAGGTCCCGGGACTCCCGGATTGGCTTGCCGTTGTCCATGGTCTCCAGGACCGCGAACAAGCGGGCGTGCTTCTGTACCCGCCGGGCCAGCGCGTAGAGGTGACGCGCCCGCCCGTGGGGCCCCAGCGCCCACCAGCCCGGCTGGGCGGCCCGGGCGGCGTCCACCGCTGCGGCCACGTCGTCGTCGCTGCCCTGGAGCACGCGGGCCAGGGGCTCGGCGGTGGCCGGGTTGGCCGTCTCGAACGCCGTTCCGCCCTCGGGGTCGGTGAATCGCCCCCCGATGAAGTGACCGAACGCGCGACCGTGGCCATCGAGCCAGGCCTTCGCCCGGTCCGGCGCCTCGGGCGCGGGTCCGTACTCCATGGTCTCGAAGATCTCGGCGACCTTGCTCGTGCCCTTGCTCATGAACCCACGCTCAAGCCAGAGGATGCCGGTGGGCGGCCGAGTACCGCCCGGTGACGTGATGCTCGATCTGCCGCTCGATGTCGCCCAGGAGCGACGACGCACCGAAGCGGAACAGCTCGGGTTGGAGCCATCCCACCCCCAGCTCCTCCTTCATGAGGAAAAGCCAGAGAAGGGCCTCCTTGGCCGTGCGGATGCCACCCGCCGGCTTGAAGCCCACGGCGTAGCCCGTGCGCTCGGCGTAGGCCCGCACCGCCCGGGCCATGGTGAGGCCCACGGGGAGGGTCGCGTTGACGCTCTCCTTCCCGGTCGACGTCTTCACGAAGTCGGCGCCGGCCATCATGCAGACCAGGCTGGCGCGGGCCGTGTTGCGGAGCGTCGCCAGCTCGCCCGTGGCCAGGATGGTCTTGAGGTGCGCGTCGCCGCAGGCCTCGCGGAAGGTGCGCACCTCGTCGTAGAGGGCCTCCCAGTTCCCGGTGAGGACGTGGCGCCGGGTGATGACGATGTCGATCTCCCGGGCGCCGGCGTCCACCGACGCGCGGATCTCCTGGATCCGCTGGGGCAGGGGATTGAGCCCGTGGGGAAAGCCGGCGGACACGGCCGCGACGGGAATCCCCGAGCCCTCCAGGGCCCTCACCGCGGTCTCCACCAACTCGTGGTAGACGCACACCGCCGCCACGCGGACACGCTCCGGATCGACCTCCATCGCTTCCAGGAGGTCCCGGCGCACCGGGCGACGCGCCTTGGCGCAGAGGCGCTGCACGCGCCCCGGCGTGTCGTCGCCCGAGAGGGTGGTGAGGTCGATGAGCGTCACGGCCTTGAGAAGCCAGGCCGCCTGCCATGCCTTCTTCACGCTCCTGCGCGTGCCGAGGGTGGCGGCACGCCGCTCCACGGCGCTCCGGTTGACCCGCACCTCCCGGACCCAGTCCAGCTCGAGGGGCAGGCCGGGGTTTCGCTCCCCCTCCCGGAGGAGCCCGGGAAGCAGGGGAGGAGACGACGGGGACGCGGGACGGGCCCGCTCGCGGGTGGTTCGGTCACTGGTGCTCATGGCCGTGAACTTAGGCCCGCCGGCCCCGTGCCTGGTAGGCCTGGCATGGGAACGGCCCCGCCGCCGCGACCTGCGAGGGTGCCGGATCGGGCCACGGCTTGACGAGCCCGGGGCCCCGTGGGGAGCTTCCTGGACCCACGGGGGTGGAGGGGGCCTGGTGGCCCCGGCGGTCTTCAAAACCGTGCAGCCCGGCTAGAACCCGGGTGGGTGAGTTCGATTCTCACACGCTCCCGCCACACATGAGGTCCCGCTGCGCCGCAGGATGGCGTGGCGGGACCTTTCCGTGGTCCTGCGCGCCTCACGCGGGAGGGCCGGAAGCCAACGCGGCGCCGTTCCCGGGTGTCCCTGGGCTGATGTCCCGCCCAGGCCTCGCCGTTCGCTCCAACCTGTGCACGCGGCTCCATGCCTCGCCATCGCCTGTTCGCCGCCGTCTTCTTCGCCGTCGCCGCGTCGCTCCCGGCGTCCGGGCGCGCTCAGCCCGCACAGGGGCAGAGCGGGATGGCGCCGCCGAGCGCTCGGGCGGCTCGCCTGGAGGGGCGGATCCGCATCGACGGCGTGCCGGACGAGGGTGCCTGGCAGGCGACGGAGGCCATCACGGGATTCACCCAGAACGACCCCGAGGAGGGGCGGCCGGCCACCCAGCCCACCGAAGTCCGCATCCTCTTCGACGACGCCAACCTCTACGTCGCGGCGCGGCTCCACGACACCGGGACCGTCTCCACTCGCCTGGCGCGCCGGGACGTGTACATGCCCGACTCGGACTGGTTCTCGGTGGCGCTGGACAGCTACCACGATCACCTCACCGCCTACCGCTTCATGGTCAACCCTTCGGGTGTCCGCAGCGACGAGATCCTCTCGGGCGGCGAAGCGGATCACGGCGACGACAGCTGGGACCCGGTGTGGAAGGTGGAGACGGCGGTGGGCGACGACGGGTGGTCCGTGGAGATGCGCATCCCCTTCAGCCAGCTCCGCTTCGACGACCGGATGGAGCAGGTCTGGGGGCTCCAGTTGGAGCGAACCATCGGCCGACGCCAAGAAGAGGCGGTCTTCTCGTTCACTCCCAAGCGGGAGAGAGGCGGCATTGCGCGGTACGGGCATCTCGGGGGGCTCAGGGACATCCAGCGCGGCGGAGGGCTGGAGCTCCTCCCCTACGCCGTGGGGCGGGCCGAGTATATCCCTGTGGCCAGGGCCCCGGAGGTCGCCTTCGACAACCCCTTCCGCGACGATTCGGAGTACTTCGCCTCGGCGGGCCTGGACTTCAAATATCGCCTGGCGTCCAACCTCACCCTGGACGCAACGGTCAACCCCGACTTCGGGCAGGTGGAGCTGGACCCCGCGGTGGTGAACCTCACGGCGTACGAGACGCGCTTCGACGAGAAGCGCCCGTTCTTCGTCGAGGGCGCCGACATTTTTCAGTTCGGCGACGCCGGCGGATGGGAGGGGAGCACCCAGATCCTCTACTCCCGGAGGATCGGAGCCGCGCCCCGGGGCACGGGTGCGGCCGAGGCCGTCTACGAAGACGTCCCCAACGCCACCACCATCCTGGGGGCGGCCAAGGTGACCGGGCGTACGTCAGGCGGATGGAGCCTGGGTCTGCTCGAGGCCATGACGGCCCGGGAGGTGGGTCGCTTCGTGGACACCCAGGGTCGGGTCGGTGACGAGGTGGTGGCGCCCCTCTCCAACTACGTCGCGGCACGGGCGCGCAGGAGCATGCGGGAGGGGCAGACAGTGGTGGGCGGGATCGTCACCGGGGTCCATCGCCGGCTCCATGGCCTCGCCCTGGCCACCTCGCTCCGGTCCGAGGCGTATAGCGCAGGCATCGATTTCACTCACGAGTGGGGCAACCGGACCTGGGTGGTCTCGGGGTACCTCGCCGGAAGCCGCATGGGCGGAGACCCCGCGGCGATCACGGCCGTCCAGCGATCCTCGGCGCGATACTACCAGCGCCCCGACGCCGGACACCTGGTCCTGGACTCCGCCGCCACCCAACTGGACGGGTATGTGGTGAACCTCTCCCTGGAGAAGCAGGCCGGGCTCCACTGGCGAGGATCGGTGGAGGCAGGCGCAACCAGCCCGGGCTTCGAGGTCAACGACCTGGGCTACCAGCGCTATGCGGACCGGCGCGCTGCATCAGCATCCCTGGAATACGTGGAGAACCGCCCCGGCGACGTCTTCCGGGAGTGGAACGTGGACGCGAGCGCAGACGGGAGCTGGAACCACGGGGGAGACTTTCTGGGCGTCTGGATGGACGCCGACGCCCGGATCCAGCTCCTGAGCTACTGGAGCGGCGAAATCGGGTTCAACCACGAGTTCCCCGGGTATGATGACCGCCTGACCCGGGGCGGCCCCCTGACCCGGGGCGTGTCCGCCTCGGAGGTGTCCCTCGACATCGAGTCCGACGACCGCAAGCCATGGACGGTGGAAAGCGAAGTGTCGTACCGGTGGGACGAGGCCGGCGGCGACGCGTACGAGGTCTCTCTGGAGCTGGGCGTGCGCGGCTCCTCCTCCTGGAATCTGGCCCTGGGCCCCGAGCTGAGCCGTGAACGCTCGGTGGCCCAGTTCCTGGGATCCATCGCCGATCCCACCGCCACGCGCACCTACGGGCGGCGCTACCTCTTCTCCGGGTTGGACCAGGTCACCCTGGCGCTGGAAGGACGGCTGAACTGGACCTTCGAGCCGGGCCTGACGCTGGAGGCGTACGTCCAGCCCTTTCTCGCCAGCGCCGCCTTCGACGGCGTGAGCGAGCTCCGGGCCCCTCGGACGTTCTCCTTCCTCCGCTACGGGGAGGACGTGGGCACCGTGGTCCGGGACGGGTCGGAGCTGGTCATCGACCCGGACGGGGCGGGACCCGCGCCGTCGTTCCGCCTGGACGACGAGGACTTCAACGAGCGGAGCCTGAGGGGGAGCGCGGTGCTGCGCTGGGAATGGCGGCCGGGGTCCACGCTCTTCCTCGTCTGGCAGCACCAGCGCTTCGACGCCGCCCCGCTGAGCGACCTCTCCGTGGGGCGTGACCTTCGCGCCCTCTTCCGGTCACCGTCGCAGAACGTCTTCGTGGTCAAGGTGAGCTACTGGCTCAGCACCTGAGCCGGCGGCGGCCACACCCCCCGTCGGCGGGCGTGCCACCCGTTGATCCCGGACCCTCCCTTCCGGTATCGTACGCGGCCCATGCGAACCTCCATGCCCACTCGCTCCGCCTTTCGCCCGGTCACCGGGCTTCGTGCCCTCCTGGCAACCGGAGCGCTCCTGGGGGGGTGCGGCGTCCATGCCACGGCCCAGCAGCCGCTGCGCGTGCCCCAGGCGGGCCCCGACTCGCTTCGGGTGGACACGGTGGCCACCTCCGTCGGCGTCACACCCGGCGGCGCCTTCCTCCGCTCCGCCCTGGTCCCCGGCTGGGGGCACGCCGCCATCGGGTCCTACAAGCGCGGCGCGTTCTACGTCCTGGTGGAGGGCGCGACCGCGTGGGCCCTTTTCAAGGCGTGGAACCGTCTGGACGAGGCCCGATACCGGGTCCGGTACCGGGAGACCCTGATCCGCGCCGACCTGGCCGACCAGGGCGTCACGGACCCGGCGGAGATCGCCACGGCGCTGGACGACGACGCGACCCTCACCGACCTGCGCGGTCTCGAGGAGTCACGGCGACAGCAGCGGGAGGACTGGACGGCCCTGGGGCTCTTTCTCATGCTCCTGTCCGGTGCCGACGCGTTCGTGTCGGCCCACCTGTCCCACTTTCCCGCGCCGGTGGAGGTGAACACCCAG
>JASFRY010000043.1:0-14058 GCA_050114675.1 Gemmatimonadota bacterium
GAGCTCGTCGACTTCCCTGTCCAGGAGAGAGCCGCTTCGACGGTCCTCTTCCATGAGGGCCAGCACCTCGTCCTCCAGGTCGGGGTCGCCGGCACATGCCCGACGCAAGTAGGCCTGCCGCTCCTCCACCGGGAGGGCGAGGGCCGCGTGGAACAGCTCCTGGACGCGCGCCCACCGTGCGCCGTCGGCGTCCACGGGCTTCACCGGTCCCTTCTGAGCTCGCGCCCGAGCCATGCACGGGCGGCGCGCCAATCCCGCTGGATCGTCGAATCGGACACCCCCAGCAGCTCCGCCGTCTCCGAGAGCTCGAAGCCCCCGAAGAAACGACACTCCACCATGAGGGCCTGCCGGGGCTCGAGGCGCGCCAGGGCGTCCAGCGCCTCGTCGAGGGCCAGGAGATCCTCCGACCGTTCCAGCGACGCGTCGCTGGAACGGTCCAGCGTGACCATCATGAAGTCTCCACCCCGCTTGAGCGCCGAGCGCCTGCGGGCCGCGTCCACCAGCACCTGTCGCATGGCCCTGGCCGCGATACGCTTGAAGTGGAGGCGGGAGGCCGGCGCCGCCGGCAAGGCCCGCGCCAGCTTGATCCAGGCTTCGTTGACCAGGGCGGTGGGGTTCAGGGTCTCGCTGGAATCGCCCGAACGGACCGACGACGCCAGTCGCCGCAGCTCCTCGTACGCTGCGCTGAAGAGGCGATCCAGCTCGGGTCGGCCCAGCTCGGTCACGGCGACGCTTCTCCTTGCTGCTACGGCTTCTCCTCGCCGGCGAACAGCTCTTTCACCGCCGGCTTCACGACCTTGCCCAGGGCGTTGCGTGGCAGGTCGGCCACCACGCGCACGTCCTTGGGCACTTTGTAGGGAGCCAGCCGCTCCTTGGCAAATGCGCGCAGGACGGCACCGTCCGGTGGGGTGGCATCGGGCGGGGGTACCACCGCGGCGCACACGCGCTCACCCCACTCGGGGTCGGGAACGCCCACAACGGCGCAGTCGGCCACGCCCGGATGCGTGCGCAGCACGTCCTCGATCTCCAGGGCCGACACCTTCTCGCCGCCGGTCTTGAGGATGTCCACGGACTCGCGACCCAGGATCCGGTACGCTCCGTCCTCCACCACGGCCCGGTCCCCGGTGCGGAACCAGCCGTCGGACGTGAAGGCCTCGTCGGTGGCGTCGGGTCTCCGCCAGTACTCGCGGAAGACGCCGGGGCCCCGGACCTGGATCTGCCCGGCCGTGCCCTCCGGCGCTTCCACGCCTTCGTCGTCCACCAGGCGCGCCTCGACGCCCGGCAGCGGACGGCCCACGTGACCCGGGCGGCGCTCCCCGTCCAGCGGGTTGGAGAGCCCCATGCCGATCTCGGTCATGCCGTACCGCTCCAGGAGCCGCTGTCCGGTGATGCGCTCCCAACGCTCCAGGGTGGGCACGGGGAGGGCCGCAGAGCCCGAGACCATGAGGCGGAGCTTCCGGGCTCCTTCGCTCCACACGCGGCGGGTATCCTCCTCGGCGGCCTCCCACGCGTCCACGAGCCGGCGGTACAGGGTCGGCACGGCCATGAAGAGGGTGACGTCTCCCCGGGCCATCCGGCTCCAGACCTCCGCGGCGTCGAAGCGGGGCAACATCTGACAGATCCCCCCGGACCACAGCGCGCAGGTGAGGACGTTGATGATCCCGTGCACGTGGTGGAGGGGGAGGGTGAGGAGGATGTGATCGTGCTCGCTCCACCCCCATGCCTCCACCAGCGCCCGGACCTGGGCCTCGGTGTTGCCATGGGTCGTCACCACGCCCTTGGGCCGCCCCGTCGTACCCGACGTGTAGAGCATCATGGCCCGCCGTGCCATGGTGAGCTCCGGGAGCCGGCCCACCGGACCCTCTTGCAGGAGCGCCGGCGTCTGCAGGACGGCGAGGTGCCGTGCTTCGGCGATCTCCGCCACCCGGTCCACGAGGTCGGGATGCGCCACCACGACCTCCGGGTCCGCGTCGTCCAGCACATAGGCCAGCTCGGCGGGAGGGTGGGAAACGGCCAGGGGGACGGCCATCCCTCCGGCTCTCCACACCGCCCACTGAACCGCTACGTAGTCCCACCCCGGCGGCACCAGGAAGCACACCCGTGCCTCCTCCAGGTCGTCCCGACCGGCCAGGAGGCGCGTGGCCGCCGCCCCCGACGTGCGCAGGAGGTCGTTGTAGGTGAAGACGCCTTCCGGCGAGACGATGGCGAGACGGTCGGCGTGCCGCTGGGCACGCCGGAACAGCTCGGGCGCGTTGTCTTCAGGCATGGCCGGCTCCAGGTGGTGTCCAGGGAGGTGTCCGTGCGCCTGCGGGTCAGCCGAAGAGGGCCCGGATGGTCACGAACACCACCGACGGGCCCAGGAGGCACCCCAGGCCCGTGTAGAAGGTGGCGGTCATGGCGCCGTACGGCACCAGCCTCTCGTCGGTGGCGGCCAGTCCGCCGGCCACGCCGCTGGTGGTGCCCATGAGACCGCCGTAGACCAGGGCGGAGCGAGGGTTGTCCAGGCCGATGTAGCGGGCGACGAACGGCGTGCCCGTCATGACCAGCACGCTCTTCACCAGCCCTGCGGCGATGCTCAGAGCGATGATGTCCGACGGTGCACCCACCGCCGTGCCGGTCACCGGACCCACGATGTAGGTGGCAGCCCCCGCGCCGATGGTGGTCATGGCCACCGGGTCACGGTACCCGAAGAACCAGGCCACCACCGCCCCTACCACGAAGGAGCCCAGGACCCCCACGAGGAGGGACACGGCGGCGCCCAGGCCGGCCTTCCGGATCTCGTCCAGGCTCACGCCGAAGGCCGTGGCGATGATGGCGAAGTCCCGGAGCATGGATCCGCCCAGCAGTCCCACCCCGGCCAGGACCGAGATATCGGCCAGACCCTGGGAGCCTCCGGTCGCGACCCCGCCGACATAGGCCAGGACCAGGCCGACGAGGATGGCGATGGCCGAGCCGTGGATGCGGCCCCGGGTGAGGCGATCCGATGCCAGATACGACAGCCACACCGTGATTCCCACGAAGGCGAAGGCCGTCACGAGCCCGTTCTTGGCCAGGACGCCGGCCAGGATGTCCCACAGGCCGCTCACGCCTCGCCCTCCCCGTCCCGTCCGCCGTCGGCCGACGTCACCTCGTCGGGGGCCCGTCCCAGGCGGCTCAGCACCGGGACCAGGAGGAAGCTCACCAGGACGGCCAGCGCACCGGCCAGGATGGCGGCGGGGCCGCCCTTGACCGCCGCGATGACGTTCTGCTTGGCCGCCATGGCCACCACGATGGGGATGTACACGGCGCTCCAGAAGAGCACCCCCTGCTGGGTCAGGGGCTTCATCCCGCCGCGTCGACGGAAGATGTCGGAGAGAACGATGAGGAGGAGCATGGCGATGCCCACGCCGCCCACGTTGGCCTGGACGCCGATGAGCTTGCCGAGCACCTCGCCTGCGAAGATGCCTGCGATCATGCACCCGGCGAGGAGGGCGACACCGTAGATGACCAAGGAGGTTCTCCTTCGATGAGTGGGGGAGCCGTCAGTCGCGATCCGCCCGGGCGGCGCCGTCGATGAGCCAGTGGGTGAACCACTGGCGGAGCCGGCCCAGCCGGTCCACGAGGAGCCAGGGCTCGCCGGTGCGGGACAGGTTGTGGTTGGACCGGGGGTAGCGGACGAGCTCCGCGGGCACGCCCTGCTTCCTGAGCGCCATGAACCACTCCTCGGCGCCGGTCATGGGCGTGCGATGGTCCTCTTCGGACTGAACGATGAGCGTGGGCGTGCGCACGTTGGCCACGTGGGTGGCCGGAGACAGCTCCCGGTAGAGATCCGGATTGTCCCAGGGCTTCCCGTAGAACTCGAACTCGGTGAGACCCTGGGCGTCGGAGGAGCCGTACCAGCTGAACCAGTCGCTGATCATGCGGTCCGCCTGGGCGGCCTTGAAGCGATCGGTCCGCGTGGTGATCCACGCCGTCATGAAGCCCCCGTAGCTGCCTCCGGTCACGCCGATGTTGTCGGCGTCCACCTCGGGGCGCTGGACGGCGATGTCCACGGCCTTCATGAGATCCTCGTAGTCCTCGCGTCCCCAGCGCCCCCGGGTGGAGTACGTGAAGTCGGCACCGTAGCCGCTGGAGCCCCGGGGGTTGGTGTAGAGCACGAACATCCCGGCGCCGGTGATGTTGTGGAACTCGTCGAACCATCCCTCACCATACTGGGAGTGGGGCCCTCCATGGATGTAGAGCACCAGGGGGTACCTCTTGCCCTGCTCGTAGCCCCAGGGGTACTGGAGCCATGCCTCGATCTCCAGGCCGCCCACCGACGTGTAGGTGAAGCGATCGGCCTCGGGCCAGGCGATCTCCGCGTTGAGGGCGTCGTTGAAGCCCGTGAGGCGTCGTTCGTCGTTGCCGTCGATATCGGCGAGGAACAGCTCGGTGGGCTTGTCCACAGACGTGGCCACGAACGCCACCCGGCGGTACGCGTCGTCGTAGTCGAAGCCGGAGATGCGCCGGCGTCCCGAGACCACCTCGGCGAGGGAGCCGTCGGACGGATCCAGATGGAAGAGGGCCGTGCGACCGCCGACGGCGGCACTCATCACCAGCTTCCCGTTCGGCATCCAGTCCAGGCTCTGGGGCTCGTACTGCCAGTCACCCAGGACGTTGCGTGCATCGCCGCCCGTGGCCGGTACCACCCAGACACGGCGGCTGGAGGTGCGGGACAGGCTCGACACGAAGGCGATGCTCCGCGAATCGGGCGACCACGTCAGGCTGCGCTCGTCACCGTCCTGGGACGTCACCCGGCGGGCTTCCCCGCCGTCGGCGGGGATCACGAAGATGTCCGCGTCGTTGCGCGGGGCCTCGTCTCGGGCGGCGTCGTAGGGGAGCTTCGCGATGGAGTCCCGCTCGGCCTGGACCATCGAATCGGGCCGAAGCTCGGGATCGGCCAGGAAGGCGATCCACCGGCCGTCGGGAGAGACCACCGCGCCGCGGTGGGAGTAGCGGGTGTCCGTGAGCTGCGTCTTCGCCGTGTCACCGAAGGCCTGGCGCCAGATCTGGGAGGCATTCCAAGTCCGTGGCTCCCGCCGGTTGGGGATGAACCCGGTCCCGTTGCGCATGTAGGGGAAGTCCACGACCTGCATCCCGTCGAAGCGTGACGGGTCCAGGGGCTCGGTGACGCTCCCGTAGGGAGGCCGGGCCATGGCGGGCATGTCGGCGAAGGGGTCTTCTCCGTCGTCGCCGGTGGCCGCCGGACCCTCGTCGTCGTCGGACGCGCCCTCGGTCCACACGGCGAAGGAGCCGTCGGCCGGCACCGATCCCTCGGGCCAGTCGTCGAGCTGGAACGCCTCTCCCGCCGGGGCCTGATTCATGCGCAGGGCCCAGGTGCTGCCCTTTCCGCCCTCCCGTCGAGAGGTGAAGAGAAGGTAGGCGCCGTCGGGGGACCAGCGGGGATTGGAGCTCTCCGTGCCTGGCGACGTGAGCCGCATGGGGTCGCCTCCGGCCGTCGGCACCATCCAGATCTCGGTGTGGCGCCGGTTCCGGCCTTCGTTCACCGTGGTGACGGTGAAGGCTACGGCGGCACCGTCGGGGGAGACCGCGGGTGAGGAGAGGTTCGTCAGGCGGTACCAATCCTCCGGGGTGAAGGCCCGCCCCTGACCGGACGCTGCATGGGGAGACAGGGGGAGCGCCAGGGAAAGGAGCGCTCCGAGGAAGCGAGCGTGGCGAGGCATGGCCGGTGCTCCGATGAAAGCGTTGTCGAACGCCCTCGGGGCCGGGGCCCCGGGCGGAGGCGAGGATAGCCGGCCATGCCTCGGAGCGTCAACGTGGACCGCTGCCCGTCAGCGGTCCATGCCGCGCCGGGCCGTGGGTGGGAGGATCCCGTTCAGCCGGAGGTACATGGCGAGCTGTCCGTAGTGATCCGCCCAGTCGTCGGACAGCCCGAGGACGGCCGTGGCCCGGGTGACCTGACGGTTCCCGAAGTACGGGACCATGTCGGACAGCTGGGCGTCGGTGAGGCCGGCCAGCGCCTTGCTGCAGTAGTCGTAGGACGTCTGCATGGCCGCCACGAGATCGTCCTTGGACGCATCGCCGTCGGGCACCTGGGCCTGGGGGGCATCCATTCCCGAGACCGTGGAGCACAGGAAGTTGTTGGAGCCGGCCACGTGGCTCACGATGTGCCCGAAGCTGTTCTGAGGGTCGGTGGGCTTGAAGCCGTACTTGTCCCCGGGCATGGCTTTGGCGGCTGCGACCATGTTCCGGGCCGAGCGTTCCAGGTTGCCGCGCAGGGCGTCGGCCACGGGATTGGACCCCATCTGGGCCGCGGCGGACGGCGGGATGAGGGCGAGGGGAAGGACTGCGGCCAGGAGGGCGGCGACACGCAAGCGGTACATGAGCGTGCTCCATGGTAGGAGGGAGGGTCGGGGTCCTGGACGGGACGCCCGCCGACATGGCGAAGTCCCCGCCCCGGAGCCCCGGGGCTACGCTCATGGATGATACAAGCTTTTCGCCCGGACCGGGCGATCAGGTCAGGAGGCTCAGGTGAATCCCGAGCTGCCTCCGCAGCTCCCGCCGGAGGAGTACCCCCCTCCCGAACGACTTCCGGCGATGACGTTCACGGCGGTGAACGCCCGCTCGACCTTATCGGATCCACAGGAGGGGCACTTCCGCCCTTCGCCCGCCGAGTAGGCGGACATGGAAAGGCGCACCTCGAACGGGGTGCCGCACTCCTGACAGGTAAATTCGTAGCTGGGCATGCATGGAATTATATGCATAAATACATGTCATGGAAGGGGGGTGGCCGCACCCGGACGAGGCACGTGTCTCCGTCGGCCGATTCCGGACGGGGGATTCCCGAGGAGGGCCCGCCGCACATCTTTCAGGGGACTCGGTAGCCCGAATCGGGATCTCGTTCGGGTCCGCCGGCGGCGCATGGTCCGCCCGGTCCCGAAGCTCACTGGATGGGAACACTCCTACAGGACGGAGCCATGTCCTCGATGATTGCGACGCCCCGCCGCACCCGCTGGACTCTTCTTCTCCCCTTGGCGCTCCTTCTGCCGCTCTCCCCGGGGTTGGCCGGGCAGCAGCTTCCGGCGTATCGGCCGCAGCGCGTCACGGCCGACGGCTACGCGCACGCCGAGCGCTTCATGACCCAGGAGACGGCCCCCCTCGTGTTCGGGGCGTCGGTTCTCCCGCACTGGACGGAGGGCGAGGCCTTCTGGTACGAGAACGACATCCCGGAAGGATCGGAGGTCGTGCTGGTCGACCCGGAGCGGGGCACGCGTCGGCGGGCGTTCGACCACGCAGCCGTGGCTCGGGCGCTGTCGGCCGCGACCGGAGTGTCGTTCGAGGCCTTCGCGCTGCCGCTCCAGGGCTTCGAGATCACCGGAGACACGCTGCGCTTCCAGGCGCGGGGCCATGGCTGGGCGTGCGACCGCGGCGGGGAGCGCTGCGTCGACGCCGGGCCGGCGGAGGGCAGCCCGGGGCGCGCCGACGTGCTCTCACCCGACGGCGAGAAGGCCGCCTTCATCCGTGACCACAACCTGTGGGTCAGGGACGTGGCCACGGGCGGCGAGACGCAGCTCACCACCGATGGGATCGAGGACTACGGCTACGCGACCAACAACGCTGGATGGACGAAGAGCGACCGGCCGGTGGTGAAGTGGTCACCCGATTCGCGGAAGATCGCCACCTTCCAGCACGACGCCCGGGGCGTGGGCGACATGTACCTGGTGAGCACGGCGGTGGGGCACCCCACGCTGGAGGCGTGGAAATACCCCCTCCCCGAAGACACGGTGATCTTCCGGATCTCCCGGGTGGTGGTGGACCTGGACGGCCCGAAGGTGGTGCGCTTCAAGATGCCTCCCGACCCTCATCGCTCCACCATCTGTGACCACGTGTACTGCGACGGCACCTTCGCCGATGTGGAGTGGAGCCCCGACGGGAGGAGCGTGGCCTTCGTCTCCACCTCCCGGGACCACAAGGACGAGCACCTGCGCGTGGCCGACGCCGCCACCGGGGACGTGCGCGACGTCCTCTCCGAGCATGTGGAGACGTTCTTCGAGTCGGGCTACAACATGGTGAACTGGCACTACCTGCCCGAGTCCAACGAGGTCATCTGGTTCTCGGAGCGGGACAACTGGGGCCACCTCTACCTGTACGACCTGACCACGGGCGAGCTGAAGCGCCAGATCACCCACGGCGACTGGAACGTGCTCCAGCTCCTGAAGATCGACGAGGACACGCGCACCCTGTACTTCACGGGTGCCGGCCGTGAGCCCGGCGACCCCTATTTCCAATACTTCTACAGCGTCAGCATGGACCGAGGAGAGCCGAAGCTCCTCACGCCCGACAGCGCCAACCACACCGTCACCCTGTCCCCTTCGGGCAAGTACTTCGTCGACGCGTGGTCCACGCCGGTGAAGCCCCCGGTCACCGTGGTTCGTGACCTGTCCGGGAAGCAGGTCGTGGCGCTGGAGAAGGCGGACATCTCCAAGCTGGTGGCCTCGGGATGGAAGGCGCCCATCCCCTTCACGGTGAAAGCCCGGGACGGGGAGACCGATCTCTACGGTCTCATGTTCACCCCCACGAACATGGACACCACGAAGGCCTACCCCGTGGTGAACTACCTCTATCCGGGTCCCCAGACGGGAAGCGTGGGGAGCCGGAGCTTCTCCGCGTCGCGCCGGGACCACCAGGCCCTGGCCGAGCTGGGCTTCGTGGTGGTAGTGCTCGACGCCATGGGGACGCCCATGCGCTCCAAGTCGTTCCACGCTGCCTACTACGGCGACATGGGAGACAACGGGCTTCCCGACCAGATCGCCGGCATCCGCCAGCTGGCGGCGCGCCACCCCTGGATGGACCTGGACCGGGTGGGCATCTGGGGCCACTCGGGGGGCGGTTTCGCCTCCGCCGACGGGATCCTGCGCTACCCGGATTTCTACAAGGTGGCGTGGTCGGAGTCGGGGAATCACGACAACCGCATCTACGAGGACGACTGGGGCGAGAAGTGGCAGGGGCTCCTGAAGACCAACCCCGACGGCACCACCAACTACGACAACCAGGCCAACCAGCTCATGGCGAAGAACCTCAAGGGCAAGCTCATGCTGGTGCACGGCACCATGGACAACAACGTGCCGCCCAACAACACGCTGGTCCTGGTGGACGCCCTCGTGGCCGCGAACAAGGACTTCGACCTCCTCATGCTCCCCAACCAACGCCACGGATATGGTGCGGACAACGCGTATACGACGCGCCGGCGGTGGGACTACTTCGTGAAGAACCTCCTGGGGGCCGAGCCGCCGAAGGAGTACGAGATGAGCCAGCCTCGGGGGCGTCCGAGGCGCTGAGGCACGGGGGGCGGCACGCCCTGGCCGCGCGAAGCCAGGGCGTTCCCCGCCGCTCCTGTCGCGAGGCCCGCTTCCTCGCCAGAATGGGGACAGCCCACCCTGAACCGGATCGATGACCGATGACCAACCTGACCAACGCGCGCCGGACCCGGGCGCTCGCGATCTCGGCGTTCCTCCTCTTCTGCGTCGCCGTTGCGGCCTCCGCTCAGGACGCGCCTCGCGCCATGACCGTGGTGGACCTCATCGACATGCCGTCGCTGGGTGATCCCCAGCTCTCCCCCGACGGCAGCCAGGTGCTCTACGTGCGCTCCGACGCGGACTGGGAGAAGAACGGTACCGTCTCGCACATCTGGCGCATCGACGCCGACGGCAGCGACGACCTGCAGCTCACCCGGGGCGAGAGCAGCGAGTCGAGCCCGCGCTGGTCGCCCGACGGCGCGAGGATCGCCTTTCTCACCGACCGCTCCGAGGATGGGCCCCGCCAGATCTGGCTCCTCCGCAACACGGGTGGCGAGGCCCAGGTGCTGACCCACCACACCACGTCGGTGGGCGACATCCAGTGGTCCCCCGACGGCACCTGGATCTACTTCACCGCGTCGGATGCACGGTCACCGGAGGAGAAGGCCAAGCTCGACGCCAAGGACGACGTCTTCGCCTACGACGAGAACTACCAGCAGGAGCACCTGTGGCGGGTGAGGGTGGCCACCGGCGGGGAGGAGCGCCTCACCGAGGGCGACTTCTCGGTCCTGGGCTACACCCTGTCGCGCGACGGGACCATGATCGCGCACCATCGGGCGCCGAATCCCCTCTACGGCGACTTCGAGAAGGGCGAGGTGTGGGTCATGAGCGCCGACGGCTCGAACGCCGTCCAGCTCACCGACAACGGCGTCACCGAGGGTGGGGCCCAGCTCTCCCCCGACAACAGCCAGGTCCTCTTCACCGCCGGCGCCCGGGCCGACCTGGGCGAGAGCTACTACAACACCAACCTCTTCGTCGTCCCGGCGTCGGGGGGTGAGATCCGGGAGCTGGCACCCTCTTCGGGCTACGGCCTGGATGGGGCCACGTGGGGTCCCGACGGGAAGCAGATCTACGTGATGGCCAACACCGGTGTCCGCGACGAGGTCTTCCGGGTGCCTGCCCAGGGTGGGGAGCTCCAGAAGGTGTTCGGCAACGACGCGGCCCTGGGCTCGGTGAGCTACAGCCCGGAGCTCGACCGCTTCGTCTTCACGCAGCGGACGTCCACCAGCCCCGGAGACGTCTGGGTGTGGACGCCGGGCAAGGCCCAGCCCGTGCAGGTGACCCACGTCTTCGACGACCTGGCCAGCCGCTTCCGCTTCCCCCGGGAGGAGGCCGTCCAGTGGAAGGGCGAGGACGGCGTCACCGTGGAGGGGCTGCTGTACTATCCCCTGGACTACCGTGAGGGTACGCGCTATCCGCTGGTGGTCCAGACCCACGGCGGGCCCGCCTCCAGCGACCAGTTCGGCGGCCTGTGGAGCTCGTCCAACTACGTGCCGGTGCTCGCCTCCCTGGGCTACATGGTGCTCAAGCCCAACTACCGCGGGAGCACCGGATACGGCGACGCCTACCTCCGCGACATGGTGGGTCACTACTACAACCAGGCCCACAAGGACGTCATGGCGGGCGTGGACGCCCTCATCGACCGGGGGCTGGTGGACGGTGAGCACATGGCGGCCATGGGGTGGAGCGCCGGCGGCCACATGACCGACAAGCTCATCACGTACACCGACCGTTTCAAAGCGGCGGCGTCGGGGGCCGGGGCTGCCAACTGGATCTCCATGTACGCCCAGTCCGACGTGCGCACCTACCGCACGCCGTGGTTCGGCGGCACGCCCTGGCAGAAGGACGCGCCCATCGACGTGTACTGGGACAACTCTCCGCTCAAGTACGTCTCCGACGTGACCACGCCGACCATCTTCCTCGTGGGACAGCAGGATCCCCGCGTCCCCATGCCCCAGTCCGTGGAGATGTGGCGGGGCGTGAAGGCTCAGGGCGTGCCCACCCACCTGTACGTGGCGCCCAGGGAGCCCCACGGGTGGCGGGAGCTCCGCCACCGCCTCTTCAAGGCCAACGTGGAGCTGGACTGGTTCGAGAAGTGGGTGATGGGGCGGACGTGGACGTGGGACGAGGCGCCGGTGGAGGCGAAGGGGGAGGAGACCACGCCGGAGGGTATGTCCAGGTAGAGGACGCGGGGGGGCGGGGGGTGGGCTCCGCGGCTCCGCTTCGCTCCGGCTTCTGGGCCTGACCCACGCGGCGGAGAATCTCCTTGCGCTCCGGTGCGTCCGCGGCGGATGTTCGTGCCGGCACGGACCCTTCCCCCGGAGCGCCTCCCCATGTCCGAACCCGTTGCCCGCCTGAACGCGGCCCTGGAAGGCCGCTACGCCATCGAAGGACCGCTGGGCGAAGGCGGCATGGCCGTCGTGTACCTCGCCGAGGACCTGCGCCACCATCGGAAGGTGGCGCTGAAGGTGCTCAAGCCTGAGCTGGCCGCCGTGGTCGGCGCCGAGCGCTTCCTGGGCGAGATCGAGACCACGGCCCACCTCCAGCACCCGCACATCCTCCCCCTCTTCGACTCGGGCGAGGCCGACGGCTTCCTCTTCTACGTCATGCCGTATGTGGAGGGCGAGACGCTCCGGCAGAAGCTGGAGCGGGAGCGCCAGCTCCCCGTGGACGAGGCAGTGCGTATCGCGCATGACCTGGCCGAAGCCCTGGATTACGCTCACCGCCGGGGGGTCATCCACCGGGACATCAAGCCGGCCAACATCCTCATGCACGAGGGTCGACCCCTCATCGCCGACTTCGGCATCGCGCTTGCCGTGGGCGCTGCGGGTGGGGCCCGCCTCACCGAGACCGGCCTCAGCGTGGGCACGCCCTACTACATGAGCCCCGAGCAGGCCACGGGCGACGTGGCCGTGGGGCCGCCCAGCGACACCTATGCGCTGGCGTGTGTGCTCTACGAGATGCTGGTGGGCGAGCCGCCGTACACGGGGAGCACGGCCCAGGCCGTCCTTGGCCGCATCATCCAGGGCGGGCGCGTCTCGGCCACGGAGCAGCGCGCCTCGATTCCCGCCCACGTGGACGCCGCCATCCGTAGAGCGCTGGAGAAGCTCCCCGCCGACCGCTTCACGTCGGCGCGGGGGTTCGCGGCGGCGCTGGACGACCCCACGTTCCGCCACGGGGAGGATGGCGAGCGCGCCGGTCCGGGCGCGGCGAGGTGGAAGCACCTGGCCCTGGGAACCGGGGTTGCCGCGCTCCTCCTTCTGGCTGCGTCGGCGTGGGCGCTGCTGCGACCCGGGCCAGTCCCCGTCGTGTCCCGCTACGGGCTGGCGTTCGCTCCGGGGCAGGAGCCCATGGACCTTTTCGCTACCACGATGGCGTTGGCTCCCGACGGATCGGCCATCGTGTATGTGGGTCCCGGGGGTGACGCCGCTCAGGGACAGGCCGGTGGCCAACTCTGGATCAAGTCCCGGAGCAGCTTCGAGGCGACGCCCGTCTCCGGGACCACGGGCGCCCGAGCTCCCTCGGTGTCCCCGGACGGCGCGTGGATCGCGTACCAGGTCGGCCGCCAGCTCCGCAAGATCCCCTTCGTGGGCGGCGCCAGCGTGACGCTGGCCGACTCGGTGAACCAGACGGCGGTTTTTCCCGTGGCCTGGCTGGACGACGGGACGCTTGTCTACGTCGACAACTCGTGGCGCTTCCGGCGGATGCGCGCGGAGGGAAGCGAGGCGTCAATCCTCATGGAGCGGCCGGAAGATCTCTATCCGTTCTTCCCCAAGGCGCTTCCGGGATCCCGCGGGATCCTCTTCACCCTTTGCGACGCGAACTGTGTGAATTCCCAGGAGATCCAGATCCTGGATCTGCGCTCAGGGGAGGCGCGCTCCCTGGTGTCCGGAGCCCTGCTGGCGGAGTATGCCTCCACCGGAGATCTGGTGTATGTCCGCCCCGACGGGAGCGTGTTCGCCGAGCCGTTCGACCCCCGGTCGCTGGAGGCCACGGGGCCCGCGGTACCGGTTCTGGAGGGCGTGAAGGTGGATGCCGCCGTCGTGCCGGACCTCACGCTCGGCCCCGACGGGACGCTCCTCATGATGACGGGCACCGCGGTCTCCACGGACGCAGAGCTCGTCTGGGTCACGCGGGAGGGCGTGGCGACACCGGTGGATCCGGGCTGGACGTTCGATCCCGGTGAAGCCAATCGGGGGTGGTCCATCTCTCCCGACGGCACCCGCCTGGCGGTGAGAATCTGGACCGCGGCAGGGCACGACATCTGGGTGAAGGAGCTGCCCCGTGGGCCCCTGTCGCGCCTCACCTTCGACGAGGGTGAGGACCGGATGCCCCGGTGGAGTCCCGACGGCACCCAGGTCACCTTCCTTTCCAGCCGGGGCGGGAATCTGGACGTGTGGAGTCGGCGGGCCGACGGTGTGGGAGAGGCCTCACTCCTCTTCGACTACGAGCGCTTTCTGGCCCAGGGCTTCTGGACCCCCAACGGGAAGTGGCTCGTCCTGCGAACCGGAGGAACCCCCGGGGAGCTGGGCGGCCGCGACGTCCTGGCCGTGCAGCCGGGGGTGGACAGTGTGGCTCGGCCCCTGCTGGCATCGGGTTTCGACGAGCAGGCGCCCGCGATCTCTCCCGACGCACGCTGGATCGCGTACATCTCCGACGAGACGGGGAGGAACGAGGTCTTCGTGCGCCCCTTCCCCGACGTGGAGGGAGGCAAGTGGCAGGT
>JASFRY010000044.1:0-14039 GCA_050114675.1 Gemmatimonadota bacterium
CGGCGGTCTACCGCATGCTGGCCAAGGGCGGCACCTCGGGCGTGTTCCAGTTCGAGTCCAACCTGGCCAACGACAAGCTCCGGTCCATGAAGTGCGACCGGTTCGACGACCTGGTGGCCACCAACGCCCTCATCCGGCCCGGGCCGCTGGACTCGGGCATGACCGACGTCTACATCGACCGGAAGCTGGGTCGGAAGAAGGTCACCTACCCCCACCCCGACCTGGAGCAGACGCTGGAGCCGACGTACGGCGTCATCGTCTACCAGGAGCAGGTGATGAGGATCGCCAACGTCCTGGCGACCTACACCCTGGGCGAGGCCGACGTGCTCCGCAAAGCGGTGGGGAAGAAGGACGCCGAGCTCATCCGGAAGGAGCTGGGGAAGTTCGTGGAGCGCGCCGTGGCCAACGGCGTGGACAAGCGCGTCGCCGAAGACCTGGCCGAGCAGATCGAGACCTTCGGCCGCTACGGCTTCAACAAGAGCCACAGCGCGGCCTACTCCCTGGTCTCCTACCACACCGCGTGGCTCAAGGCCCACTACCCGGCCGAGTTCATGGCGGCGCTCCTGTCTTCGGTGCTGGACAAGACCGACGACGTGGTGAAGTACATCGGCGAGTGCAAGGACCTGCCGCGCTATATCCCCCACCTGGACGACCCTGTGGAGGTGCTCCCTCCCGACGTCAACGAGTCGGGATGGAAGTTCACCGTGACCGACGCCAACCAGATCCGCTTCGGGCTGGGAGCGGTGCGGGGCGTGGGACACGGCGCGGTGGACTCCGTCATCGGTGCGCGCTCCGAGGGCGGGCCCTTCCGCTCCCTCTTCGACTTCCTGGAGCGCATCGACACTCGGGCGCTGAACAAGCGCGCTTGCGAGGCCCTCATCGCCGCCGGGGCGCTGGACCTGTTCGGCCACCGTGCCCAGCTGCTGGCCGGGCTGGACACCGCCTACGCCGAGGTGCAGGCCCGTCACGCCGAGCAGGAAGCGGGGCAGGCCTCGCTCTTCGGCGTCGCGTCGGCCCTGCCCCGCTCCGCGCCCCCGCTCCCCAACGTGCCGGAGTGGGAGGAGCCGGACCGGCTCACGCGGGAGAAGGAGGCGCTGGGCTTCTTCATCTCGGGACATCCCCTGGACCGGTATCGGGAGGTCGTGCGCGCCTTCGCACCCGTGACCTCCGCCGCGCTGGCCGACTTTCCGGGCCAACCCGTGGAGCTGGCGTGCGTGGTGACGTCGGTGGCGCGGCAGATCTCCCGCAAGGACAACTCGGAGTGGGGCAAGATCACGGTGGAGGACTTCCAGGGCACCGCCACGGTGCTGGCCTTCCGGGACGCCTGGCAGAGCTACAAGGACGTACTGGCCCAGGATGCGGTGGTCCTCATCCAGGGCAAAGTGAGCAGCCGCGAGCGCGACGAGGAGGACCCGCCCGTCTTCCTCGACTCGGCCCGTCCGCTGGAAGAGGTGACCGGCTCGGGTGAGCTGGCGCTCCAGATCGAGCTGGAGCTGGGCTCCCGGGTCCCCGAGGCCGCCTTCGCCGAGGCCAAGAAGGTGCTGGCCGCCCATCCCGGCGCGGCGCCGGTCCTCCTCCAGGTGGGAACCGACAACGGGGAGCGTGCGCCGCGCCTCAAGTCGCGCTCGCTACGGGCGAGTCCCGACGCCGAGACCATGGACGCGCTTCAGAAGCTCTTCGGACGCGGGAACGTACGCCTCGTGCGGATGTTCGCGACGCCCACGCCGGGCGATCCCTGGTAGGGACGTCGCGTGCCCGATGTGCCCGCCCCATGGGCACAACGGCCCGCCGCCGAGGATCCTCGGTGGCGGGCCGTTGGTCGGTCACGGGACCGCGACGGGTCAGTCCTCGTCGTCGTCCCCGTTCTTCAGCATGGGGCTCGTCTCGATCCAGTAGTGCTCCACCCGGTCCCGCAGATCACGGAGCGCATGCTCCCGCTCCTCGTCTCCGCGCAGGTGGTAGCGTGCAGCCGCGAGGGCCCGAAAGGCGCGCCACAGAGCCTTGGACGCCGGGCTGCGTTGGGAATCCCGCCGATACTCACCCTGGACCCGCGCCAGGATCCACTCGGCCAGGTCGTCCTTCACCCTGAGGGACTCCGAGTCCTCTCCGAGCTCCTCGGCCAGAAACGCCTTCATCTTCCGGTTGAATCCCTTGGGCGCTCCGGCCACCACGAACACCGAAAGATCGTCCCGCTCCAGCCATTCCTGCGCCATATCCCCACCTTTCCCTCGGGCGAGCTTGTATACGAAGACAGTACCCGTATACCGCGTTTAACATGCGATGTTCCTGCGACACGTGAAGAAGGGCCCCTGGAGGCTTCCAATACCGCGATTTCCGTGAGAGACTTCAGGGCTGGCCTTCCCCGGGTCACGCGGAATCACGGAAACCGGCGCTCCCATGGGGCGCCGCCTCCCCTGGAACGGACGCATGAGCAAGCAGATTCTCAGCCGCCTCGGCATCGAGGAAATGAACCCCGGCGGATTCGCCGGTACATGGATCGGATCGGGCCCGCAGCTCGACGTCTTCTCCCCCAACGACGGCACCAGACTCGCCGCGGTGCGTCAGGTCACGGAGGAGGAGTACGACGAGATCGTGGACCGCGCCAACGCCGCCTTCCTGGCCTGGAGGAAGGTCCCGGCGCCCAAGCGTGGGGAGGTCGTGCGTCAGCTCGGCCTGCGCCTCCGGGAGAAGAAGGATGACCTGGGAGCTTTGGTGAGCTTGGAGATGGGCAAGATCCTCCCCGAAGGCCAGGGCGAGGTCCAGGAGATGATCGACATCTGCGACTTCGCAGTGGGCCTTTCCCGGCAGCTCTACGGCCTCACCATGCAGTCCGAGCGCCCCGACCACCACATGCGCGAGACCTGGCATCCCCTGGGGGTCGTGGGTGTCATCAGCGCCTTCAACTTCCCGGTGGCCGTGTGGAGCTGGAACGCCGCCATCGCTGCGGTGTGCGGTGACGCCACCCTGTGGAAGCCCGCGTCCAAGACGCCTCTCACCGCCATCGCCGTGACGAAGATCGCCGCCCAGGTCTGCGCCGAGAACGACGTGGATCCTGCCGTCTTTTCGCTGGTGGTCGGAAAGGGCTCCACCGTGGGCGACCGGCTCCTCCACGACAAGCGCGTGCCCCTCGTCTCCGCCACGGGCAGCTGCGCCGTGGGCCGCCGGGTGGCCACCGTGGTGGGGGAGCGCCTGGGTCGTACGATCCTGGAGCTGGGCGGCAACAACGCCATCATCGTCACCCCCCACGCACGCATGGAGCTGGTGGTTCCCGCCATCCTCTTCGGCGCCGTGGGCACGGCGGGCCAGCGCTGCACGAGCACGCGGCGCATCATTGCCCACGCTTCCATCCGTGACGAGCTGGTGGAGCGCCTGGTGCGCGCCTATCGGACCATCCCCATCGGTGACCCGCTGGACGACGGCACGCTCATGGGTCCCCTGGTCAACCAGCAGGCCGTGAAGGACCTCATGAAGGCCCGGGAGCGTGTGGTCGCCGAAGGCGGGGAGATCCTCTACGGGGGCGAGTCGCTGGAAGGCGACGACTACCCCGGAGGACTGTACGTCACGCCCTGCATGGCCGCGGCGGAGAACGAGTACGAGATCGTCCAGGAGGAGACGTTCGCGCCCATCCTCTACATCCTGGAGTACGGCTCCCGGGACGCCACCCCCGCCCAGGCCGTGGACGAGATGGAGGAAGCCATGGCCATCCACAACGGCGTGCCCCAGGGCCTGTCGTCGGCCATCTTCACCGAGAACCTCCGCGAGGCGGAGCACTTCCTGTCCCACCGCGGCTCGGACTGCGGCATCGCCAACGTGAATATCGGCACCAGCGGTGCCGAGATCGGCGGGGCGTTCGGAGGAGAGAAGGAGACGGGAGGCGGCCGTGAGTCGGGCTCCGACGCATGGAAGGCCTACATGCGCCGCCAGACCAACACCATCAACTGGAGCACCGACCTCCCACTGGCCCAGGGCATCGAGTTCGGGGTGGACTGACGCCGGCCGCAGGTCGTCGCCGCAGGGCGACGCCGTAGAACGAGGACGGGGCACCGCGGGGACATCTCCGCGGTGCCCCGCTTCGCATCAACCTCCCGAGACCCGGTCCCGCGACGGCGCGATGCGGTCCACACGCCAGCCGGAGATCTTGTAGACCACCGAGTCGCCCCGCTCCCGCAGCCACCGGTCTCCCGTTCCCTCGCTCACGGTGAGCGCCGCCAGGGTGTCGTTCTTCGGGGAGAGCACAACCACGCTCGCCTCCTGGGGCAGTGCCGCCAGCGAGTCGCCCGGCGCCACGAAGTCCTGGGCCTTCAGGTCGTGGATCTCCTCCATGAGATCGTGGACCGCCGCGCTCTTGGCCGTATCTCCTCCTGCCACCATCCAGGCGCTGTCACCGCGCACGAGAGCGAAGCGATCCTTGCCCCGGGTGATCTCCACCCGTTTCACCTCGGTGGTGTCCACCGCCACGACCCGCTTGCTCCGCCAGTCGCCGGCGGACTTGCCCACCTCCGTCCTGAGCTGGGCCTCCATGAGATAGACGCCATCCTGATCCGGAAGTCGGATGTAGGTCGTTCCGTAGCGGGGGCCGCTCTTTCCCACCAGCAGCGTGTGGGTGGTGCCGTCCACGTCCCACGACAGGGTCCACGTGCTGTCGGCGGCTACCCCCATGCGGGCGTGGTTGTCCGGGTTGGACGCCACCAGGTCGCCCACCTTGTCGGCGCTCAGCATGTGGAGGAGGCGCGCCACCGCCACCGAGTCCGCGGCCCATCCGTCCACGGTCCATCCCCGGTCGCCGCGGGTCAGGTCCACCGTGCGATCCGGGCCCTGGATGTGGATGGACGTCACCGTCTCTGGCGTAGACCCCTCGAAGGCGGCGGCCATGGCGCCCGAAGGCTGAGGGCTGCCGCCCCGCCCCGACAGGAGCTCCACGCCCCCCCAGAGCGCCAGCGCCACCACCAGCGCCACCACCAGTCGCTTCAGCGTCCTCTCGCTCATGACACCACCTCCTTCCAGCGTGCTTCGGCGCGCCGACGCCGACCCGTGACCCAGAGCAGACCGCCCAGAATGAAGAGGAGCGGCATGCCCACCAGGTTGCCCCACTTGAGGGCGTTGCGTCCCAGGTCGGACGCGAACACCAAAGACGGCGGCGTCCTGTCCTTGGACCGGATGCGGATGAGGGACTCGTCCTGGGCGAGCCAATCCACGGCGTTGGCCACGAACGTCAGGTTCTGCGGGTTGTTCTGGAGGAACTGGCCCTCCACGAAGTTGGCGTCGTCCACCACGATCATGCGGCCCCCCTTGGCGTCGGGACCGGGATCCACCGCCGCGGCGACCACCCGCACGCCCAGATCACCCTTGGGCACCTGATTCCAATCCTGGTCCGGCTGGATGGAGCTGGTGGCCGGCCGCACGCCCCCGGCCTCCGAGGTCTCCAGGAGCGGGGTCACCCGGGTCGTGTCCTTGATCTCGATGGGCCCCGCCCACGCCAGGGTCAGAGCGTCGATGCCCTGGGTGACGGGGCTGTCTCCCGCGGGACGGACCACCGGCCAGAGGGGATAGGGCGCGATGACGTTGAAGAGCCCCCGCCGGCCCAGCGACACCCGCTCGTTGGAGGCGAGGTCGAACACCAGCTTGGGGGCGATGCCGATGCCCTGGGAGGCCAGGAAGCCCTCGAGCCCCGTGTGCACGGGAACGGGCATGGGGCTCTGCTGGTTCAGGGTCACCGGGTTGAGGAGGAAGAGGGCGGCCCCACCCGAGTCCACGTACTGGGCGATCCGCTTCACGGCCAGGCTGTCCAGCATCTGCCCGGGCGCCGCCACGACCAGCACGCTCGTGGAGTCCCTGTCGATGGGCGGCACCGTGTCGCCCGACAGGTCCAGCGCACGGAGCTGGTACCGGTCCGTCAGGCTCTCGCCCAGCCCCTGGATGTCGTAGGGGCCCTTGGTCTGGAAGCC
This sequence comes from Gemmatimonadota bacterium, assembly GCA_050114675.1. Classification (GTDB taxonomy): domain Bacteria; phylum Gemmatimonadota; class Gemmatimonadetes; order Longimicrobiales; family Gaopeijiaceae; genus SZUA-318. The sequence continues at coordinate 5,946 of JASFRY010000044.1, forward strand.
GGTGACGAAGGCCACCCGCTTCTTCTCGTCGGTGGTCATCCCGGCGATGTCCGATGCCAGCTGGAACTCCAGGTCGTCGGTACGCCGGATCACGGGCATCACCTTGTGCTTGTCGGCGTAGATCACCGCCAGGCCGTAGTAGCCCCGCTTGACCTGGAACTCCTCGTCACGGAGCACGTTGAACTCGATGGGACCGATCCCGTAGGAGCGAGCCTCCTCGGCGGCGGCATCGTCGTTGTCGGGATCCAGCTCGGTGACCTTCAGCTTGCCGTCGGACGCCCGCTTCATGTCCGCGAGGAGATCGCGCACGTCGCGAAGCTGGAGCTGGACCTCGGGCGGGAGCTGCTTGGACGCGAACAGCTTCACCTGCACGATGTCGTTCAGGTTGCCCAGCAGGTCCTTGGTGCCGCTGGCCAGGGTGTACAGGTGGTCGCGGGTGAGATCGAGACGCCCCCGGATGTGGGCGCCCAGGAGGTTCAGCACCAGGACGAGCACCAGCACCACGCCGGTGCCCAGGCGCAGCCGCCGGAAGTCACCGCTGCGGTGACTCAGCCGCTCCGCGCTCACCCGCCCCACGGCCAGCACGAGGAAGAGCGCGGCCGTGGACAGGAAGTAGAGGACGTCACGCAGGTCCACCACCCCGCGGGCCACGTTCTGGAAGTGGCTCACCACCGAAAGCCGCGCGACGGCGCCGGACAGCACCGGCGGCAGCCCGATCTGGACCACGGGGAGCCCGATGAGGTAGAGCACGAAGCTCAGCACCGCCGCCACGATGAAGGCGGTGATCTGATTGCGGGTCATGCTGGAGGCCCAAAGGCCCAGCGCGACCAGCTGGGCGGCCAGGAGCGCCGCACCCACATACTGGGCCACCATGATCCCCGGATCCGCGTCGGAGACGGCCAGCACCCCCAGCGCCGTGGGCACGGTGCCCGCCAGCGCGACCAGCACGAAGAGCCAATCGCCCAGGAACTTCCCCACGACGACCTGGGTCTCGCCCAGCGGCTGAGACATGAGCCAGTCCAGGGTATGTCCCCGCCGCTCCTCCGCCAGGCTGCGCATGGTGGCCGCCGGCACGAACACCGCAAAGAGCATGGGCAGCAGGTCGAAGAGCGGCCGCATGGTGGCGATGCTCTGCGCGTACATGCTCCGGAAGGCCAGGAAGAGGCTGATGGCCAGGAAGGCCACCACGAGCACGTAGGCCGTGGGGTGGTCGAAGTAGCTCCGCAGCTCCCTGCGGGCCACGGTCCGGATGGGGCGGGTCATGACGCCACCTCCTCTCCCTCGGCGGGCGCGCTGCCCGAGCTCGCCGGTTCCATGGGGGCTTGGGCGAGCGCGGCGGCATCGGCTTCCGACGTCAGCGTCCGGAATACCTGCTCGAGGCTGGCCCGCTCACGGTGGAGCTCCCAGAGGGTCCACCCGCGGTTCCGGGCCAACTCGAAGACCGCCGGTCGAAGCTCGGCATCTCCCTTGGCGGTCAGGCTCACGCGCACGCGTTGGTCCACCGTCTCGGCCGTGTGGGACGCCACGTCCGGGAGCGCGGCCAACCCCTCCGTCACGCCGTCCCCCTCGGCCTCGACGACATAGCGAACGCCTCCGGCCCGTCCCGAAAGGAGCTCCTGGACGCTTCCCTTGGCGGCCAGCTTCCCCCGGCTCAGGATGACGAGGCGGCTGCAGGTGGCTTCCACCTCCTGCATGACGTGGGTGCTCAGGAGGACGGTGCGGTCCCGGCCCAGGTTGGCCACCAGGCGCCGGATCTCCACCCGCTGGTTCGGGTCCAGCCCCTCGGTGGGCTCGTCCATGATGAGCACCTCGGGCCGGTGCAGGATGGCCGCGGCCAGGCCGATGCGCTGTCGGTAACCTTTGGAGAGCTCACCCACCGGCCGGTAGAAGACATTGCCGATGGCGGTCTCGTCCACCGCATCCGACACACCGGACCTGGTCTCGGACGGGCTCAGCCCCCTGAGCTCGGCTACGTACTCCAGGTACTCGGCCACCAGCATCTCGTCATACAGCGGATTGGCCTCGGGAAGGTAGCCGACCCGTCGCTTGGCGGCGGTAAGGTCCTCGGAGATGGGCACGCCCTCGAAGAGCACCTGGCCCTCGTCGGGCTGAAGCGTACCCGTGAGCATCTTCATGGTGGTGGACTTGCCGGCTCCATTGGGTCCCAGGAAGCCGACGACCTCCCCGCGATCCACCTGGAACGAGAGCCGGTCCACCGCCGTGAGCGTACCGTAGCGTTTCGTCACCCCCTCGACAGAGATCATCCTGAAGCTCCACATCCTTGAAAAGGAAATCCGCGCCGGGCACACTGCGCCCGGCGCGGATCCCACGGCGAGGGAAGGTTGAGGGGTACCTGCGCGTCCGAGCGCGTGGCCGCTCCGGCCATACGTCTTCCGCCCTGCGTGCCCGGGGAGCCCACCCGCCCGGTGGCTCCCGCACCCATCGGAGATTCGATGCGGCAGCCGCGCCAGGGGTTGCCTGAACGGTGGGCACCCGGCACGGGAGGCAGCTACGCCGTCAAGGCCGGCGTGTTCCGCCCGGGCCCGCGTCCGGGCGGCCTCCTCGCTGCGCGGGACGACGCCGGGGCCATGCGCCCGTCGACGGACCCGCCCCGTCGACGGGCGGGTGTCAGCCCCTCCCGGCGGTCTCCAGGAACGTACGGGCCATGCGCGGCCCGGCTCCCTCGTCCTCGTGCTTGAAGAAGACGAAGGCGCGGTCCCATGGCTGGCTCCGGATGCGCTCGGCCCACCGGGAGAGGGCACCTTCGTCGTAGTCGGGACGGCGCAGCCGCAGATAGCCGAAAGGCGCCGTGGCAACGAGCGGCGCCTCGAGCGGCGCTTCTTCGGTATCGGCCTGGCAAAGCGCCGCGCCGTGGGCGTGGAGCAGGGTGTGGACCCGATCGTTGCCCCAACTGGGGTGCCGGAACTCGAACGCCGTCGGGATGTCGGGGGGCAGGATCTCCAGAAACGCCTCCAGGCGCGCCGCATCCTCCTTCAGGTTCGGGGGAAGCTGGAAGAGGAGCACGCCCAGCCTGGACCCCAGCGCGCGCACCGTCTCCACCAGATAGCCCGTCTCTTCACCGGCGTCCTCGAGTCGTTTGCGGTGGGTGATCTTCATGGATGCCTTGATGGAGAAGCGGAAGGTGGCCGGAACCTGGCCGGACCACGTCTCCAGCACCGAGGGCTTTGGCATCCGGTAGAAGGTGCTGTTGATCTCCACGCTCCCCAGCCGCTCGCCGTAGTAGTGGAGCATCTCCCCGGCCGGCAGGTCGTCGGGATAGAACGTGCCCTTCCACTCCTTGTAGCTGAACCCGCTCGTACCGACGTGAAGCTCCACGGTCTCCTCCGTAGCTCGGCCCCCTTCGCGCGCCGCTCGAGATCGCGGCGTCGTAGCCGCCCTGAATCCGATTCCAAGGGAATGTCCCGGAGGCCGCTCCGCCAGAACGCGGGCTGTGAGGTAACGAAACCTGAGCGGGGCCCCTCTCGTCAGGCTGGAGGAGTCGGGCCGGCGCCGGCCCGTCAGCCGCCGTGTGCGCGGTCATGGACGGGGCCCCACCTCCGGTCGCGGCCGCGAGCGCGCGCACCTGGAAAAGGAGACCCCCCATGGGCCCGGAGTTCTGGGTGGGCCTGGCCGCCGTATTCGTCAGCGGAGGGGCCGTGGGAGCGGCGGGAACGCTCCTGGCCCAGTGGATCGTCCGGAAGATGCATACCCCCGGGATTCCCCGGCCCTCCCCGGACGAGCGTGAGCTGGAGCTGCTCCGGGCGGACGTGGCCGACATGGCGCGCCAGATCCAGAACCTGGACGCCCGACTGGACTTCCAGGAACAGCTGCTGGGCGGCGCCAGTCCTACCAGCGGCCCACCGCCCCGACTCGCGGACCGGGGGGAGAAGGCAGAGCCGGACGCGTGACCGCCGGCGAGTCCGTGAAGGGCCCGGACCCCACGGAGCCGAGAAAAGGGGGCGGCGGGCCTCGGGCCCGCCCGCCCCCCGCGGGATCTCGAAGAGGTGCGCCGTCAGTTTCGCGTCGACAGGTGCGCGATCGTCGGTCTCACCAGGCGCTCGTAGTCCGCATAGGAGAGCTTGACCAGCTCGGTATGGCTTCCGGCATTGAAGACGATTTCCACGTCTTCCCGGAGTCGGTCGTCCGCGAGGACCACCATCCCCCACAGGTTGCCGAACGGGGGCATGGCCCCGACCTCGCAGTTGGGAAAGAGGTCCGAGAACTCCCTCTCCGACGCCAGCTCCACATCCTTTGCCCCGGTGGCCTCCTTGAGGCGAGACGCGCTCACCTTGTCGGGGGCGGGGAGAACGACCATGGCCATGGTGCCGTCCAGCTTGACCATGACGGTCTTGGCCACCTCCTTGCCGGGAACGTGCGCCAGGGCAGCGATCTCCTGAGCGGTAAAGGCCGGCGAGTGCGAGATCGTCACGAACTTGACGTGATTCTCTTCGAGATACTTCCGCAGTCGGTCAACCGGCATGCTGCACCTCCCGCTCGGAGCGTCCCCCTGTACTTCCATGGTGCTCCAGCGTGGGGTCGACAGGCCATAGGGAAACGGCTGATCCGGGTGTGGGGGAAAGCCCCGGCGGCCGGGAGGCCTCCATCCCGGGTACTCCAGGGAGGCCCACCCTCCCCGGGGGGAGTCCCCCGGCGCCGCTACGGTGTCCCTCGGTAGGCTTCCCCGCCCCGCAGCAGGGGGAGCCCCCCCAACGCCTCGGTCGCCTCGCCGTCACGCAGGGCGAAGACCCCGTTCACCAGGACGTGGACGGTGCCCTCGGAGTAGCGCTGGGGATCCTCGTAGGTGGCCACGTCCCGTATCCTGTCCACGTCGAAGACCGCCAGGTCCGCGGCATATCCCGCACGTACGTAGCCCCGGTCCGTCCATCCCATGAAGTCCGCCGCAAGCCCGGACATGGAACGCACCGCGAAGGGTAGCGGGATGATGGTGTCGTCCAGGGCGAAGTCCTTGAGCTTCTTTGTGAAGGCACCGTATACCCGCGGATGGGTGATGGCCTGCCCCGGCGCCGGGTCGCGGCCGTCGGTGCACGTCATCATCCACGGCTTCCTGGCGAGGTAGCGCGTGTTCTCGATGTCGTACAGGTCCAGGTTCATGACGGCGGCGTTGCCGCCGCGGAGGATCCGGCGGGCGGCTTCGGGTGCCCTCAGGCCCCACTCCGCTGCCACCTGGGCCAGCGTCCTGCCGTTGAGCTCCGGCCGGGGATCGGCGAAGAGTAGCTTCTCCGCTCCGCCCCGGATCGCCAGCATCTCGCGCGTCTGGGCGTCGATGATCCGCACGGTGTCGGGATCGTCGAAGCGTCGGACCATGGCCGTATCGCCGCCCACCACCGCCCACCCGGGCACGGTGTACGATCGGAGATTCGATTGGGTCGCCGTGTAGACGTGCTGCGCCGCCTGTACGTCCACGCCCCGGGCTCGGGCCTCCTCGATGAGCGCTGCCCCTTCGGGGGCCCGACCGTAGTTCTGCGCGCCCTGGGCGTTGAAGTGGCCGAACAGGACCTTGGTGCCTCCCTCCTCACCGATGCGGATGGCTTCGGCGATGGATTTCAGGTACCCGAACGGCGGGTAGGCGGCGCCCAGGTCCCGGTCATGGGTCTCGTAGATGGCCCCGGGGTAGGCAGCGGCGACCTTGTCGAGCTCGATGACTTCCTCGGTCTCGGCGTAGTTGCCCGGCAGATAGAAGAGGCCCGAGGAAAAGCCTACCGCCCCCTCGTCCATCCCCTTGCGCACGAAGGCCCGCATGGCGTCGAGCTCTTCATCGGTCGGCGCCCGGTCCTCCATGCCCATCACGGTGCGGCGCGCCGCGTTGTGACCGACGTAGAGGAAGGCGTTGAGCCCGATGCCGTCCCGGCTCCACGCTGCCATGTGCTCGGCCACGTCCTGGTCCCCCGAGCCGTCCACGCCCAGGGCCACCGTGGTCACGCCCTGATAGAGGAACGCCTTGCCGGCTCGGCCGTAGGGCTCGTCCAGCTCGGCGTGGGAGTGCATGTCCACGAAGCCCGGCGTGACGAGCAGGCCCGTGACGTCCAGCGTGTCCAGGGCTTGAACGCCTGCCGCCGAGGCATCCCCGACGAAGCTGATCCTGTCTCCGGTGACGCCCACGTCGGCCTGCACCGCCTCGGCGCCGCTGCCGTCGAGGACGGATCCACCCGAAAAGAGCACGTCCGCCACCTCCCTGGACGAACCGGAGCAGGCGGAAAGGAAGAGTGCCAGCGTGGCAACGACGCACAGGGGCGAGGAGCCGTTCACGGATGAGCCTTCCCGGGGGAGCGCCCCCGGAGCGCAGGTACGTTGCGGGCAGGGCGGCCTGAGCCGCCTACCGTGCAAGGTACGCGTGCGCGCGCCTCCGGCCAGGGTCGTGCATATGCTCATGCGCCCCGGCCCTGTCGTGGGGACCGGGGCGCATGGCTCGGCGAGGGGGTCGTCTCGGACTAGCGGCTCTTCTTCCGCCGCTTCTTCTTCGGCTTCCGTCCCTGGTTCGGGTGCTCCAGGTGCGCCCAGGTCTCACCACGACGGAGCATGTAGATCGTCGAAGGCGAGACTCTGAGCTTCCGGGCCCACTCGGCACCGGACGTACGCCAGCGGTCGACTTCCTCGTCCCAGTCGTCGAGGACCTTCTTCGCCTGCGCTTCAGTCAGCTCGGCGTGGGGGGAGTTGGAGCCGCGCAGCCACACGTTGGAACCGTACCAGCGATCCACCTGCTGGATGGGTCCGCCCACGTTGCGTCCCGTGTGGCCGAGACAGTAGTGCCGGACCTGGTCCACGGAGTACTGGGGGTACATCCGCGCGATCTCGGCGTACAGGTACCCCTCTTCGGCAAGTTCCCGCCACTTGAGGACCGTTGCGCCGGGGGGCTTGGGCATAACTTTCCCTCCGATGGAGGTTCGTCGGGGTTGTCGGATATGCCGCCAATATACCGCAAAATCGAAAGAAGTTCCGCTTTTCCTCCGAGGCTGTTACAAAGCTCAATAGGGGATGAGCCGATACCCCTCGTCCTGGAGCGCCACCAGCGCGGTCATGGCCGACAGAGCCACCTGGATGTCGGGCAGGATCTCGTCTCTCTGGAAGCCCCCGGAGGTCTGCGTTTGGCCGCACAACACAACGCGCACGCCGAAGCGGATTAATTCCTGAAGCAGCATACGGTTGGGATTGTCGACACCGAAGCGGCGCCGGTACGCCTCGTCCGTCAATACATCCTTCCCCGCCCCTCCGTGGATGACCAGGGCCAGCTTCATGTTCTCCCTGGGCACCCCGGCTCGCGCGTGCATATTCAGGTATCGCGCCAGGGTATCGATGTTGGGATTGAGCTCGCCGGGGCCGTCGCCGCTGGCCGAGACGCTGAAGAGCACCCGGCGCACCCCCATGGGTGTCTCGAAGTCGGGGGCGGGAACGTCGTAGACGGCGCCGTAGCCCTCGATGACGGGCCCGGTCCGGGCCGGGCTCAAGGCCTGAGCCGAAAGAGAAGGCGGGAGGGCGGCCGAGATCCAGGCCGCCGCGGCGAGAACGAGCGTGAGGATGGGACGCATGGAATGTCCGCAGGTTGGAGGGATCCACAGGCTACGCTCATACCCCCGTGACGCCGGGAGGTACCGTGCCACAGCGTGACTACATCCTGCGGCTCATCGAGCAGATGGGCGCGGCCCTCGTAGCCCTGCGCAACCGTATTCTGGGAAGGAAGGTCGACCCGGAGGCGGTGCACCATGAGCTCTCCAGCCTCGCAGGAAAGGCGGGCCTCGACCTCGAGATGCTCCGGGGGTTCTCCGCGGAGACGCTCCACATGCTGGTGGCGCCCAGCGGTGAGGTCGAGCCTGCGCGCTGCTGGACCATGGCCGAGATTCTCTACCTGGACGGCCTCCAGGCCCACGTGGAGGACCGCCGCGAGGACGCCCGCCAGAGCCTGGGGAAGGCGCGTCTCCTCTTCAGCTTCCTGGAACCCTGGGGAGGCCTCCTCGTGGGCCTCCCCGAAGCCGCGGAGCGGGTGACCGAGATCGACGCGCTCCTTTCGGGAAGCGAACCCGGCCAAGAGCAGTCCCGGGGCGGTTCGGACCGGCCATCCCCGGGCGAGGGGCCGGACGG
>JASFRY010000045.1:0-13962 GCA_050114675.1 Gemmatimonadota bacterium
CGCAGCGGGCCAGTCGCTGGACCTCTCGGGCTACGCCCTGGGCGTGGTGACCCACTCGGGATCGGGAGCGCTGGGATCCGGAGGCACCGCGCTCCTTGGCCGGGGCCGCATCATGCCCGTGGTGACCTGGGATGCCTTCACGCTGGACGTCGCCTACGAGCACCTGCTCCAGCGCACGCCGCCCGGGGGCGGGTTCTCCATCACTACTCCGGGCGGCACCGGCGTGCGCGGCGGGGACTGGATGGGCGCCGATTGGGACATCCGGAGCACGTCGCGGAGCAGTTGGCGACACCGCTTCGATCGCCTGAGCCTGGCCTTCGACGCCGGTCCCCTCTCCGTGACCGTGGGTCGCCAGGCCATCTCGTGGGCGACGACGCTCTTCCTTACGCCCGGAGACCCCTTCGCGCCCTTCGATCCCTCGGATCCCTTCCGCGAGTATCGCGGCGGCGTGGACGCGGTGCGCGTGCGGGCCTTCACCGGGCCGTTCTCCGAGGTGGAGGCGGTGGTACGGCCCGCCGACGTTCCCGGTGGATCCACGCTCACCGCCGTGGCCAGAGCCCAGATGTCCCGGGGAGGATGGGCCTTCGGTGCCTGGGCCGGCGTGGTCCACGACCAGGGGGCGGCAACGGTCTTCGCTACGGGCGCCGCCGGCGCCACGGCCCTGCGAGGCTCGCTCTCGCTGCGCCGGGACTCGGTGGGCGACGCCGTCCTGCGGACGGCCGTGGGTGGGGATCGCCGCTTCACCGTGGCGGACCGGGACCTCTTCGGCGTGGTGGAGCTCCAGTACGACGGATTCGGCGCGGCGTCGACCGAAGAGCTTCTGGCCGCCGCCCGGTCGGGGCCTTTCGGCCGGGGCGAGATGCAGACGCTGGGTCGATGGAGCGCGGCCACCCAGTGGAGCTATCAGGCGCATCCCCTGGTCTCGCTGGACGCCCTGGCCCTGGTGAATCTGGAGGACGGCAGCGCGCTCCTGGCGCCGGGCCTCTCCTGGCTGGCCACGGCCTCTGCGTCCCTCAGGTTGGGGCTCTTCTACGGAGCAGGCGGCGACGGCCTGAGCTCGGACGGCGGACTGCAGTCGGAATACGGAGCCGTTCCCACGGTGGGGTACGCAGCCCTCTCGGTCTTCTTTTGAATCCTCGACGGGGTCTGTGGCGTAGAATCAAGTACCCTGGACGGAGGTGACCATGTCCAAGAGCCGAAGACAGAACGCGCCGCGGGACCGGAAGCGACCCTTCAAGGTCCCGGATCCCCCGTGCACACCCAAGCCCCCGAAGATGCCGCCGCCGCCCAGGCCGGCGCCTCCTGGGGAGACGCCGATCCCGGACTTCCGGAAGCTCTTCAAGCTCGGCAGGCGCGGGCGGCACTGAGCCGCGCCCAAACGCACGGAACGCCCCCTGACGCCCCGGTCTGCCTGGCGGGGGGCTTTTCGTGGTGCGCAGCCGTCAGGTCGCTGCGCCCACCGCACCCGCCGGCGCGTCCGAGGGCGCGCCCCGAGCCCCCGGCATGACGTTGTACCGGTAGCCGATCCAGATGAGGATCAGGCCGAGGAACTCCATGATGTAGAGCACCTCGGTGTGTCCGAATCGCGTGGCCGCCCCTCCGATCCCCGGGAGGAACGCCCCCAGCGCGATGAAGACGTTGCCGATGAAGCGGTGGCGCGCCGCATCGTCACTGCGGAACCGCCACGCCGACATCACGGCCCCGCCGATGAGGAAGACCGCAGCATAGGTGTTGATGAAGGGGCTGAAGAGGCGCGCGGCCTTCCACTCCATGACTGCGCCGGTGAGATGGTGCGTCTGCACCAGATTGTGGTTGATGGGACTGAGGAGGACGAAGCCCGACGCCACCACCACGGCGATGACGAGCGCCAGGGCGAGCCGATTTGCCGTCTTGCGCGAGAACATGAGGTACACGGTGCCCTGGGCCAGAGGTGCCCCTCCCAGCAGCGCGCCCGAGATGTACCAGGCCCGGAAGACGGCCTCGTGCCATCCGAAGAGCGTCGTGAACGACTCGGTGAAGGTGCCCACGCCATAGAGCAGGATCCCGGCGGACCACCACAGGAGGTGGGGCCCGGACTTGCGCTTCCTCCACCGGTTGAACACCACCGGCGCAAAGAAGAGGGCCACCAGCGTGGTGGCGATGGGAATGAAGGAAACGAACGCTGGCATGGGCAGCTCCTGTGACGAACGGAGGCGGCGGGCGGGCCCGGGCCCGCCCGCTGTCGAAGGTCGGGTCCGTACCCTAGAAGGACACTTCCCAGGTCACGGTCAGGTTCCGCTTGGGCTCGGGCCGGAAGAACGACGCGTTGGAGAACTCCGCGTAGAGCACGTCGGTCAGGTTGGTCACCGCCACGTTGAGCCGGTGCACCTGGCCGCCGTCGGTGCGGAAGAGGGTGACCCCCCCGCGGAGATCCTGGACGGTGAAGGCCGGCAGGATGTCCCCGATGGGGTTGTCGGAGAGCTGCACGTCCTTGCGGTCGCCGTTGTGCCGGATCTCCCAGGCCGCCCAGAAGCGGTCGCCGGGATCGGTGTACCGCAGCGTCCCCGTGACCTTGCTGCTGAAGGACTCACCCACGGGGTTCTCTTTGTTGAGGGCGTCCTTGGCGTCCATCCAGCTGTAGGTGGCCTCCGCCGTCAGGGCGTCGGTCAGGCCCACATCGCCGTTGAGCTCGACGCCACGGAAGATGAGCTTCTCCACGTTGGTGTTCTGGAAGGCGTCGATGCCGTTGACCTGGGTGTCCAGGGGTTGGATGCGGATGCCGTCGGAGATCCGGTTCCGGAAGGCGAAGCCCTCGAGGCGCACCCGCTGGTTCCGGTAGCGTACGCCCAGGTCCACGTTGAGGCTCTTCTCGGGCTTGAGGTCGGGGTTGGCGATCTGGTAGCCCGAACCCTCGGGCGTCGGACCGTCGAAGAAGCGCTCGATGAGGTTGGGGGAGCGGAAGGCCCTTCCCACGGATCCCACGAGCGACACTCCACCGCCCAGGTCCAGGATGCTGTTCAACGCCGCCACGAAGGTGCCGTCGGTGATCGACGTGGGCGTCAGGTCCTCCAGCCCCGTCGTGGCGAAGGTCTCGGCCTTCGAGCTCTGGTAGCGTCCGCCGGCCACGAAGGAGAAGCGGTCGGTGACCTGCACCTCACCCTGGAGGAACGCTCCGGTGGTGAGGAAGGTCGAGGTGGGCAGCTGCGGTCGGTCGCTCACCTCCTCCATGGGAGGACCGAAGCCCTCGATGACGGTGGTGCTGTTGTCCGTGCCCTCGGCGTGCTCCCGCACCAGGTCGGCACCGTAGGTCACCAGAAGCGCCGGGACCACCAGCTTGCGTGCCTCGGCCCGGAAGCCCCAGGTGCCCACGTCCGTGTAGTTGCGGTTCAGGATGCTCATGGTCGCCGACGGCCCAAGGGCCATGTCGAAGCCCAGGTGCAGGTCCCGCTTGTTGGTCTGCTCGTAGGCCGTGACGTGGACCTGGTCGGCCAGAGCCGCGCCGAGGTCGGTCCCGACGTATCCAGCGGTCACCTTGGTCCAACGTTGATCCGGATAGGTGATCTCGATGTTCGGGCTCCCCGGGGCGTAGGCGGCCGGGTCCACGTTTCCGAAGCCCGCGTCGTTCGCCCGGTAGGTCTCGAACTTGCCGAACACCGCATGGTGCCCTTCGGGCTCCCACCCCAGTCGCACGTCCATGGACTTGTCGTCCACGCCGGTGTTGTGGACCACCACCTCGCGGTCCAGCGTGATGTTCCCGAAGCTGCCGGACGGGGCCTTGTAGGCGTCCGCGCTGCGCACGGTCCCCCCGGCCCGGATGGTGAAGGCGCCATTGCGCCCATAGACGTGCCCCGAAGCCGCCTTCTGGGACTCCACGCTCCCGTAGCGCAGGGAGCCCACGGCGTGGAGGCCTTCCCGTTGCGGCGTGCGGGTGATGATGTTCACCACGCCGCCGATGGCGTCGGAGCCGTACAGGACCGACGCGGGCCCGCGCACGATCTCCACGCGGTCCACCCCGTTCACGTCCACCAGGGCGGGAAGCTCACCGAAGTCCTGCTGGCGCCGGAAGTTGTTGAGGCGCAGCCCGTCCTCCAGCAGCAGGATGCGCTGGCCCCGCTGCCCCCGGATCTCCGGGCGCGCCTGGTTGACGCCGACCCCGGCCACGTCCAGTCCCGGGAGGTTGCGGAAGAGGTCCGTCACGGTGTTGGGGATTCGATCCACCAGATCCCGTCGCTGTACCACCGAGACGGGCTGGGGGATCCTGGAGACCTCGCGGGGGCCGCGTGTGGCCGTTACCACGAGGGGGTCCACGCGGAAGACCAGCGTGTCGGAGTCGCTCCGCTTTCCGTTTCCGGCGCTCACCTGGGCCGCGAGACCCAAGGGGATGGTGAGCGCTGCGACCAGCATGGTGGCGAGGGCGGCCCGGATCCGGGAGCCATCAGCGGGAAACGGGCTCGAGATCGGGGTGATCATGGCGGGTCTGCTCGCTTTCTGGGCGCCGCCGGGATCCGGCGGACGGTATGGGTGCGGGAGGTCCGCGGGTCTACCGAGGTCACACGCCAAGCTAGGGAGCGCCACGCTGCGGCGTAATTCGGAGAGTCCCGAAGGTGAAGGTCCGGGGATGTACGTACGGATCGAACCCTACCCGCGATGCGGGGAATACCCCTACGAGAGGGCCTACCCCTCCTCCTCCGTCACCTCGTTCTCCACGACGAAGCGCGTGAGGCCCGCCACCGTACGGATCCGGAGCTTGGCCATGACCCGCTCACGATGGGTCTCCACGGTCCGCGGGCTGATGCCGAACTCCTCGGCGATCTCGCGGTTGGTCCTGCCCGAGGCGACCCGGAGGAGGACCTCCCGCTCCCGCCCCGTGAGCTGATCGAGGCGCGACTTCTGGCGCTCGCGCTCGAGCTCCTCCCGGAGTGCCACGCTGAGCTGATGCGTGACGCGTTCGGTGAAATACTCCTTCCCGTCGAAGACCGCCTCCACGGCCTCCCGGAGCTCGGCAGGCGTCACGTCCTTCAGCAGATAGCCGTCCGCGCCGGCCCGCACCGCCTCCAGAACGTACTCGGGGTTGTCGTGCATGGAGAGCACGATGATCCCCACCTCCGACCCGGCCGCCCGCAGCTCCTTGGCCACGTCCAGCCCCGTCTTGTTGGGCATGGAGATGTCCAGAACGAGGAGATCGGGCTCCTGGTCCTGCATGAGGGCGTCGACCTCGTCCCCGTCCCCGGCCTCGGCCACCACCACCAGCCCGGGAATCTCCTCCAGCACGTGGCGAATGCCCTGCCGGACCACGGCGTGGTCGTCGGCGATGATGACCCGGATGCGCGTGTCAGTCACGTGTCCATCCTCTCGTGCGCGTGTTGATCAGATCGCTCCGTACCCCTCTCGGCCGCGGTCTCCACGGGCACGCGTACGAGCACCCGGGCGCCGCCCTCGGCTCCGTTCTCCAGAATGAAGGCACCCCCGACCCCCGTGATGCGTTCCCGAATGCCCGCCAGGCCTCCCCGGGTCCGGTTCAGGCCCCGGGGATCGTCGGTGGGGAATCCGACCCCGTCGTCCACCACCTCCAGCACCACTTGGTCGCCCTCCCGGGCCACGCGGATGTCCACACGGGTGCACTCCCCGTGGCGCACCGCGTTGGCCAGCGCCTCCTGGAGCGTACGGTACAGCGCCAGCTCGGCGTCGCTTCCCACGGGCGGCAGCCGGATCGGCGCGTCGAAGACCACCGCCATGGCCTCCTGGCCCCCGAAGTCCCGAGCCAACGCCCGCAGCGCCGAGAGCAGACCCAGGTCGTCCAGCGCGGTGGGCCTCAGGTTGCGAGTGACGCTCCGGATGCTGCGGATGCCCTCCCCCACCAGCGCCCGGGCGCGGTCCAGGGCCCCTGCCATGGTCTCGTCGCCCTTCTCGCGAAGCAGGCCCAGCTGCATGTTCACCGCCGCCAGCACCTGGGCCGTCTCGTCGTGGAGCTCCCGGGACAGGCGGTTCCGCTCCTCCTCGTGCTGCCGGACCATGCGCATCTGCAGGCGCTCCAGCTCCCGCGTGCGCTCCTCCAGATCCCTGTAGAGGTCTTCGTTCTCCAGGGCCGCCCCCACCTGCTGGCCGAACGCGAGAAGGAAGGGCGTATCCAGGGCGGTGAACGGATCGCGGGATTCGCCCACCACGACCAGCGCGCCGGCCACCACCTCACCCCGGAGGATGGGCAGGGCCGCCGTGTACGGGTGGGCCCAGGGCGCCCGCTCACCGTCGAGCCCCCGCCCCTGGATCACGGCGGGCTGCCCGGTGGCGCGTACCTGGCCCACTGCCCGCCAGGCGAGCTCCGGGGGGCGCTCGTAGGGCCAGAGGGTACAGACCCCCGCGCCGTGGGAGAAGGCGCCCTCCTCTGCCGCCACCACGTACAGGGCCGAGCCGTGCACGCCACGGAGCCCGAGGGCACGGCGGAGGACGGCCTCGGGGACGCTCTCCTTCCGTCGACCCCGGTGCTGGAGCTCTCCCGAGAGCGCCGTGAGCGTGCGGAGCCCCTGGTCCAGGTCCTCCAGGACGAGCATGAGGATCCCCGCCGCCATCAGGAGCTCGAAGACCAGGTCCAGGTAGTATCCCCAGGGATTCCAGGCGCCACGGGCCCGGAGGAAGGGATAGTCCAGGTGGTGCACGGCCCATAGCGCGAGCGCCACGGTGAGCACCCGGGCCGCCCGTGAGCCCACCTCGCGGTCATAGCGGAAGAAGGCCCACGCCGTCCACGCGGTGGCGGCGCTCAGGAACAACACGGCCGGCCCCGCCGCCAGGAAGAAGTCGTCGAGCCGGTAGATGGCCACGTACGACCAGACCGGGGGGAACAGCGCCAGGATCCAGTACCAGCGCCGCCATCTCGGCTGGCCCTGGGAGAACACCAGCGCTGCCCAGAGGAGGGCCAGGGCGGTCCACCCAGTGGTGACCTGGTGCCAGTACAGCCAGAGACTCCGCCCCGTGTAGAGGAAGACGATGATGGCGCCCAGCCGGGCGCCGTACACCGTCCACGCCACCGCCCACAAGCCGAAGTAGGGCTTGCGATAGCGCCGGTACAGGAGGGCGCACAGGACCGTGAGGCCTACGGTGACCGCAGCCTGGAGGTACGCCGCGGCCAACTCGGTGACCGCAGCCTGGGGAACGGAGAGATCCATGGGCCGGAAGATCTCCGGGAGGCGCGCGCGGGGCAACGTGGTCCCGTGAGCGACGGGTCCCCGGGAGGAGCATGGCGGGACGCCGATGCGGCGCCGGGCCCGGGAAGGGATTTCCCCGACGACGGACCGCGCCGACTCCCCACTTATGGGAAACGGGTGCTCCCCCTACCTTTTGGGGATTATCTTCCTGGAGTTGGGAAGACGGCCTGAATCCTCGCTTTCGGAGGTCCGATCGCATGAGCAGCGCCCCGACTGCCGCGCCCCTGCCCTCCACGCTTTTCGCCGACCGTGTGAGCCGCATCGGCACCGAAGAGGCTTTCGCCCTCGGAGCCCTGATCCGGGACGTGGAAGACGGCGGGGAGCGCGTCATTCGGTGCAACCTGGGTCAGCCCGACTTCCCGCTGCCCCGGCACATCGCCGAGGCCGTGAAGCGTGCCCTGGACAAGGGGCTCACCACCTACTGTGATCCCCAGGGCATACCGGAGCTCCGTCAGGCCGTGGCCCGCTCCATCGGCGCGCGGCACGGGCTGGACATCGATCCCGAGCGGGTCGTGGTGTACCCCGGCGGACGACCCCCCATCGGGTTCGCCCACATGGCGTACAGCGAGGCGGGGGAAGAGGTCATCTACCCCTCGCCCGGCTATCCGCTCTTCGAGTCGTTCATCCCCTACTTCCGCTGCGTGCCCGTGCCGGTCGTCCTCCAGGAGGAGCACGGCTTCGGCCTGACACGGAAGGAGCTTGAGCCGCTCCTCAGTGACCGGACGGGGCTCATCTTCCTGAACTTCCCGTCCAACCCAACCGGCGGTGTGGCGACCCGGGCCCAGCTCCAGGAGCTGTCGGAGCTCATCCTGGAGAAGACGGCCCCGGACGTCCGGGTCTACTCCGACGAGTCCTACGAGGCCATCACCTTCGACGGCGACGAGCACATCTCCATCGCTTCGATGCCCGGAATGGAGGCCAGGACCATCATCGCCTCGGGGGTCTCCAAGACGTACGCGTGGACCGGCGGGCGCGTGGGGTGGGCCGTATACCCCACGGTGGAAGAGGCACGGGTGCACCGGCGCCTGGCCATCAACTACTTCGCGTCCATCCCGCCCTACAACCAGTGGGGCGCCGTAGAGGCCCTGGAATCCCCCGAGAGTCCCCCGGCCATCGCGCGCATGGTGGAGGCGTTCCAGCGCAGGCGCGACCTGGTGGTTCCGGCCCTGAACGCCATCGACGGCGTGACGTGCCAGAACCCGAAGGGCGCCTTCTACGCCTTCCCCAACATCGCCGGCGTAGTGGACCGTCTGGGCATCCAGGACGCTTTCGACGCCCTTCCCCAGAACGTCCGGGAGCGCTCGAGCCCCGCCACGCTGTTCCAGCTCTTCCTGCTCTACGATTACAAGGTCGCCACCATGGACCGCCGCTCGTTCAGCACGCTGGGCAGCGAGGGCCAGCACTACCTTCGCCTCTCCATCGCCAACAGCGACGAGGAGCTCGTCGAGGCCGTACGACGCATCGACGAGGCGTCCCGGGACATGGAGGGATTCAAGGCCTTCATGGCCTCCGGGAGGCGCTTCACGCTGTAGCGTGACAGGGGCGTGGCAGCCCCCCACGACGAAGCAGACGCAGTCGCAGCTCAAATCCGAAGGGAGAACCCATGAGCCGAGCCTTCGGCCCCCGGCGGGCTGAATGGATCGAGGTGACGGATTCGGGAGATCTGGACGTCTCCAACGAGACCGTGGCCCACCTGGAAGCCTACGACCTGGTCTACCGGACCCTGGTCGCCATCCTGTTCAACTACGCCCAGTCGGGCCACCCAGGGGGATCCGTCTCCTCGGGCCACATCGTGACCAGCGTCCTCTTCGACGCCATGGACTACGACGTGGGCGACCCCATCCGACGGGACGCGGACATCATCTCCTACGCCGCAGGGCACAAGGCCACGGGGCTCTACGCCATGTGGGCGCTCCGCGACGAGGTGGCACGCATCGCACGGCCGGACCTTCTGCCAGAAGCCGTGAACCACCGCCTCCGCTTCGAGGACCTGTTGGGATTCCGACGGAACCCGGCCACCTTCACGCCTCTCTTCAAGGAGTTCGGTTCCAAGGCCCTGGACGGCCATCCCACACCCGCCACGCCCCACGTACGTCTCTCCACGGGACCGTCGGGCGTAGGGGTGGGAAGCTCTCTGGGACTGGCCTATACCGTGGCCGACTACTACGGACGTGAGAACGCGCCTCGCGTGCACATCATCGAGGGCGAGGGCGGCCTCACTCCCGGACGGGTCTACGAGGCCGTGGCCAGCGCGTCGGCATCGGGGCTGTCCAACGCCATCGTCCACCTGGACTGGAACCAGGCGTCCATCGACTCGAACCGGGTGACCCGGGAAGGCGCCCACTGGGGCGACTACGTCCAGTGGGACCCCATGGAGTTCTTCTACCTCCAGGACTGGAACGTCGTCCACGTCGCCGACGGGTTCGACTTCCGCCAGGTCCTGGCCGGCCAGCACGTGGCGATGAAGCTGGACAATGGCCAGCCAACCGCCGTGGTGTACCGGACCGAGAAAGGCTGGAAGTACGGCATCAGCGGAAAGAAGTCCCACGGGGGCGGCCACAAGCTCTGCAGCGACGAGTACTACGAGGCCATCGCCCCCCTCTTCGGCAAGGACGCCCCGGGGCTGCCCCATTGCGGCGTCGACGGCCAGCGCTGCGCCGGCGCCAAGTACCGGGACCAGGTGGAGCAGTGCTACTGGATGACCCTCCGGCGCGTCCGTGCGCTCCTGGAGGAGCAGTACCGCCCCATGTGCGACGAGATGGCCGGGCGCCTCGCCGCCGCCCGGGACCGCCTGGAGGCCCGGAACCGACAGCCCCGGGAGGGCGCCCCCGACGTGGAGAAGATCTTCGCCGTGGCGGACCCGGAGACCACGCCCGACGCGGTGGCGCTGGAGCCCGGAGAGTCCATCGCCCTGCGCAAGCAGCTGGGCAAGGTGCTGGGGTACTTCAACGAGGAGAGCGGCGGCGCCTTCCTCATCGGCGCCGCGGACCTCCTGGACTCCACCGCCGTTTCGGGAACCGCCAAGGGCTTCCCCGACGGCTACTTCCACTTCCGCGACAACCCCGGCTCGCGGACGCTCTCCATCGGTGGAATCTGCGAAGACGGGATGTCCTGCGTGCTCTCCGGCGTGTCGTCCATGGGTTTCCACGTGGGTGCCGGCGCCTCGTACGGGGCGTTCATCGCCCCGCTGGGACACATCCCGGCCCGCGTGCACGCCATCGCAAACCAGATGCGCCGGGAGGTGGCCGGACAGGACGCCCCGTACCGCCCCTTCGTGCTCATCATGGGCCACGCCGGCATGAAGACCGGCGAGGACGGGCCGACCCACGCAGATCCCCAGTGCCTGCAGCTGTACCAGGAGAACTACGTGCCGGGAACGGCCGTGACCCTGACGCCGTGGGAGCCCCAGGAGATCTGGCCCCTCATGGCGGCTGCGTTCAAGGCCCGCCCGGCGGTGATCGCGCCCTTCGTGACGCGGCCCAACGAAGAGGTGCTGGATCGGGAGGAGCTGGGGCTGGCCCCTGCCACCGACGCCGCTCAGGGCATCTACAAGCTCCGCTCCGCACGGGGAGCACGTGACGGAACGGTGGTGCTCCAGGGCTCGGAGGTGACGTACGAGTTCGTAACGTCGGCGCTTCCCATGCTCGAGTCCGAGGGCGTGGACCTGGACGTCTATTGCGTGTCCAGCGCCGAGCTCTTCGATCGTCTGCCCGCAGCCGAGCAGGAGGCGATCTTCCCGTCGGAGCAGATGCACGAGGCCATGGGCATCACGGGCTTCACGCTCCCCACCATGTACCGCTGGATCCGGTCCGATATGGGGCTGTCCCACACCATGTACCCCTTCATGAAGGGGCACTACCTGGGGAGCGGCACCGGAGACATGGTGGTCTTCGAGGCAGGTCTCCACGGTGAAGGGCAGTTCCGCCAGATCAAGCAGTACCTGGATGCCGTGGCCCAGGCCCGCGCGGAAGGCTCGGTGTCGGTGGGCTGATCCGGAGCTCCACCGCTCGGCGCCATCCCCAGAGCGCCCGGACCCCTCGGACGGGGCCCGGGCGCTCTTTCGTGCTGCCGGCTGACGCCGGCCACTGAGCTCCGGCGCGTCGGCCCCATCCCTGGAGGTCCACCACGCACCTGCCAGCGGCCGGACATCCTCCCTCGGCAACGTCACCCGCGCACGCGGAAGAGTGCGCGTTTTCGCTCGTTCAGACCGCGCGATACCGCGCGATTTTTCGAACCTCAACATTAAGTAATACATGATGTTCTTATATCAAACCTAGTTATACCAATGATTTACGAAGATCACAAAGTCGTGGGCACGGCGCTTGTACCTATATCCCGGCGAACGGAGGCAACAGGCCTTCGAAACCAGAGGAGAGACACAATGAACGCCCCCGCGACATACACGACAGAAGCCGGTCGGGACCAGACGGTTCCACGGACCATCGGACTCCACGGACGCGTAGCGGTCCTCTCCGCCATGGCAGGCGGCGTGGGGCTGGGCGGCGTACTCGTGGGAGCCATGACCCTGGCGGGCCGGCTCAGCGGCTTCGGGATCTTCGAGACCTCCACCGCCCTCTTCATCATCGGCGCCTTCCTCGGCATCGTCCACGGCCTGGTCCTGGGCTACTTCGGACGTCCCGCCGGCGTGCAAGGCAGACAGGCGGGCTCGGATCTGCTGCGCGCGATCCTCTACGCCATTCCGGGACTCGCGGTAGCCTGGCTGGCCTCGGTGTGGGTCGCCATGACCATCGTTGCCGCCTACACGGGCCGCGCGGGCGCCCTGGCCGGCGCAGCCGTGGGCTGGCTCGCGGCCGGCATCATCCTGTCCGTGGCCACGATCCACGCCTGGCGCGCCCTCAAGAACGCGTATGCCCGCTGGCCTGAGCGCCGCATGGGCACCCTGCTGGCGGCAGCCTCGTTCGCGGCCCTGCTCATGACGTTCCTGGCCGACCGGCCCGAGATCTGGGGTCTGCGGCTCCGCCTCACCGAGACGGGCGCGGTCCTGCTCGCGGCGTTCCTCGCCGTGTGGGTCGCCGGCCCGGTGGTAACCCTGGCCCTGCGCCTGGCGCGCTCGGTCCCCTTCAAGCGGCCCATGGCGGGTCTCACGGGCGGCAAGGTCACGATCGCCGACGTCGGCGTCGGGCTCATCGTCGGCCTGGTGGTGGGCCTGCTGGCCGTGCCCTTCGCCGTCCCCGGGACGGCTCCGGCAGCGGCCGGCGCCCTCGTGGTCGACGTCAGCCAGGCAGTGGTGAACGAGGTCCTGCTCCGCCTCTTCCTGGTGACGGCGGTGGCGTGGCTCCTCCTGCGGTGGCACCGCCTCGGCGCCAATGAGGCCCTGGTGGGCGCCGTGATGGTGGCGACGATCACCCAGGTGCTGCTCTACACGCCCGGTGCGCTGGCGGTGGGCTTCCCGAGCTGGGCGGGCACGGCGGCCTTCCTCCTCACGGCGGTGGCCATCCCCGCCGCTGCCTTCGGCGTGCTCTTCTGGAGGCGCGGCTTCACCTCGGCCCTCGTCGCCGACGTGGTGGCCCTGGCCGCGATCGCCCTCCTCGCGTGATCCCGCGCAGTCCTTCCTCTGGTTCCTGGGGGCCGGCGATTCGCCGGCCCCCCTTCGGCGTGAAGGCCTCCGTAGTGCTACGGATGGCCTGTCCGAGCCTCTCCCGGCGGTCGCGCGTTTCGGGCCGCCGTCCGCGCGAAGATGCGCACTCACCTCTGTGCCGGGGAGAGGGCTCGTGCTATTTTTCACATGGATCTCATCACCCCACTTCCTCACGTGGTCGTCACATCGAAGGCGGCTGCGCATGAGCTGGGTCCGTCGTGTCCGGTCCCTTCCGGTCCGCGGGAAATTGCTTCTCACCGTCCTGGGCGCCGCGGTGGCGGCCCTGGGCGCTTCCACATACCTGTCGTTCCGCTACTGGGAGAACGAGGCGCTGGCCTCCGCCGAGCGCCAGGCGCTCCTGGCGGCCGCCTCGACCCAGGCCACGCTGGAGTCGGCCATCCGCCTGGGCCGCCTCGCTCCTGCGCACCATGCGCTCACGCGGCTGCGCGAGGAGGGTGACGTTACCACGGCGCGGGTGTACGGCCCCGACGGCCGCATCCTCATCTCGGCGGATCACTACGAAGAGGGGACCCGGGCCTCCAACGTCTTCATTCCCGACGCCGCGGAGCTGCCCCGATCCGGCCTGGTGAAGGCAGCGCCCTCGGGCGACGCCGTCCGCGCCTATCTCCCCGTGTCCATTCCCGAGCCGGCCGTCCTGGAGGTGGAGTTCTCCGTGGCGCCCACCATGGCCGCCATGGAGCGCGGCGCCCGTCTCGGCATGGGCCTCATGGCCGTGTCCCTCCTGGTGGTGGGGATCATCGTGGTCACCATGTTCGAGCGCGAGGTGGTGGGCCCCCTGCACCGCATGGACGTCCTCCTCCGCTCCGGAAGCGAGCGCAACGGCGGCGTCCGGCCCCGGAACGAGCTCGTCCACCTGGAGCAGTCGGTGACCGAGCTCCTGGAAAAGGAGCGCGCCGTGGAGGAGCGGGCCGCGGACCAGAACCGTCAGCTGGCGGCGCGGGAAGGTCTGGCCCAGGTCGGCGAGCTGGCCGCGGAGATGGCCCACGAGTTCAAGCGGCCCCTCGCATCCATCAGGACGGCGGTGTCGGTGCTCCAGCAGGAGTACGAGCTGGACGAGGGAGGGAAGGAGGTGCTCACTGCGGTGAACGGCCAGCTGGAGCGCCTCCACGAGACCATGCAGGACCTCTTCTCCTTGGCCAAGCCGGTCCTCCTGGAAGAGGGCAC
>JASFRY010000046.1:0-13949 GCA_050114675.1 Gemmatimonadota bacterium
TCGGACCTGTCGTTCGGGGGCTCGCTCCGATTCGCGGATCTGGGCGGCTTCCGCACCGACGTCACCTACGAGCACGGTCCGGCGTACGCGCTGACGTCGACGCTGCAGAGCGTGCTCGCCGGGGTGACCCAGGACCGGGTCACCGCGAATGCCTCACGCCGCCTGGGGGATCGTTGGAGCCTGTTCGCGACGGGCGACGCCGCGTGGCTCCGAGCGGGGCTGCCGGATGATCCGCCGGGGAGTTGGCGGTTCGAGGGCGCCCTGAGTCTGGGAAGGTCCGTGACCGACGAGCTCGTACTCGGTGTGAACGCGCGCGGTGCGGCCTATACCGCCCCCGCGCCGGTGGAGAACGGCCTCCGTCTCTTCTGGGATCCCCGGGCCCTGGCCGCGGGCGGGGTCTACGTCCAGTGGGACAAGGCGCTGGAGGACGGGTGGAGCCTGGCCCTGCGCCTGAACCCGAGCCTGGCCCTCATCGACGAGCGCAACCGTCCCGGATTCCAGACCGTGCCGCACGGGTCCGCGGAGATGGGCCTGTCGCACAAGGGCAGCCGCTTCGACACGTCCCTCGACGGCTTCTACTACCAGGGACGGTTCGACGGCTACCGGGCCTACGGCCTGCGCCTCTCCTTCAGCGCCAGTGACTGGCTACTCGGCGGGAGGAGGACCCGATGAGCCGCAGAACCCGCGCGATCGCGTCCCTCGGGCTCGTCGAAGCCATGGTGGTCGCCACCATCGTCTTCATCGTCTGGGCCGTGAGGGCACCGCAGGCGGTGCAGGTCTGGATGGTCCGCCTGGTGCTCGTGAGCCTCCTCATCTTTCTCGCGATCCTCTTCATCCGGTACTTCATACTCCTCTGGTTCGCCTTTCTGGGCCATGTGGAGCGGAACGTCCGGGGGGACCCCGAGCGGCGGGAGCTGCCACCGATCTCGGTGATCGTTCCCGCCTACAACGAGGCCGCCGTGCTCAATGGCGCCCTGGCCAGCCTGGCTGCCCTCGACTACCCGCAGCTCGAGGTCGTCGTCGTGGACGACGGCTCCGACGACGACACGCTCCGTGTGGCCGCCGACTGGGAGGGGACGCGCGGCAATGCGGAGTTCCGGGTCGTCACGAAGCCCAACGGGGGGAAGGCCAGCGCGCTGAATACGGGGATCGCCGTATCGAAGCATCCGTTCGTGTTCTGCATGGACGCCGACTCCCGCCTGGAGCCTACGACGCTGCGCAGGGCCGTCACCCACTTCGACGACCCCTCGGTCGGTGCGGTGGCCGGCAACGTCAAGATCAAGAACCGCGGCAGGGTGATCACGAAGCTCCAGGCCCTGGAGTACATCGAGGGGCTCAACATGCCCCGGAGGGCCCAGGGCTTCGTGGCCGCGGTGAACATCGTGCCGGGCCCGGTGGGCCTCTTCAGGCGCGAGGCGCTCGAAGAGGTGGGCGGATACGACACCGACACCTTCGCCGAGGACGCCGACCTGACCCTGAAGATGGTGGGCAGCGGATGGAAGGCGGTCTACGAGGACAAGGCGATCGCCTGGACGGAGGCCCCCGAGACGTGGCTGGACCTCGTCCAGCAGCGGTACCGGTGGACCCGGGGCATCCTCCAGTCGATCCGGAAGCGGAAGGGGCTGTTCCTCAGTCCGTTCCCCGATTTCCCGCTGTGGCTGTCGGCGGTGGAGATGGGATTCGAAGCGATCGTGTGGCCGATCATGAACGTGTATGCCCACCTCTTCTTTGCGCTGGTGGCGCTCCTCTTCGGGGCGGGTGAGCTGCTGCTGTACTGGTGGGTCCTGCTGACGCTCCTCGACCTGGTCGCTGCATTCGTGACGGTCTCGATGGAGGAGGAGTCGCTCGGCCTCGTCCCGTTCGCTGTGATCTACCGGTTCTTCTTCATTCTCTTCCTGGATGTGGTGAAGGCGTTCGCCGCTGTGGAGGAGCTGTTCAACTTTGGCATGGGGTGGGAGAAGCTGCGGCGCGTGGCGCCCACCTGATGCGACCCGAGGACCCTGGAGAAGCTCTATGAACGTCGTCGATCTCCTGATCACGATCGTCGTGGTCACCATCCTCGTGACCATCGTGCTCGCCGTGGTCACGTACGTGGCCTACAAGCTCCGTCTCGCACGGCAGCCCGCGCAGGATGCCGATGAGAGTGGAGACCTGCGGTACTTCGTACAGTACCGTCCGTCGGAGGGCGTACTGGCTCAGGAAGCACATGCGTCGGAAGCGTGATCCGGTGCCGCGGGCCCGCTCGGCGGGCCAGTGGCTGGGAGGGATCCTCCTCCTGGGTCTTCTCGGCGGGGCCACGGTAGCTGCCGCCGCGCTCCTCTGGGAGAACCTGGACGTGCGCGAGCTCGCGCCGGCCCTGAGCGCGACGCCCGCACCTTCGCTGGAGCCGGAGCCGCCCGCCGCGGCGGGCGTGGAGGCGGCGGCCTTCTCCGCCGTCCTCTTGGATTCCCCGCGGAACGCCGCCTACTTCCCCGATTCCACGTTCTACCCGCAGGCCGTGCGCCGTTGGCGGCACCTGGTGGAGCGGCTGGGAGGATCGGTCAGGGAGGCGTCCTCTGCCGCGGATCTCCGTTCGGTCGAGCCGTCGGAGCTCCTCGTGCTGCCGGAGGCGCCGTGCCTGTCTCCGCAGGAGCTGGAAGCCATTCGGCGGCATGTCCGGGCGGGTGGCAGCGTCGTGTCGAACTGGGCCGTGGGTGCACGAGACGAAGCGTGTTCGTGGCGGGGATGGGGCGTCGTGGCCGAGCTCACGGGCGCGGGTGATGTGCGCGAGCTGCCGAGCCGGTCCGCCCTCTATCTGACCGTCCCCGGGGGCATGGCGCTCTCGCCGGGGCTCGACCCGGGCGCACGGATCGAGTTCCGGACCGAACCTTCCCTCGCGTTGACCATTCCGGGCCCGAGGGTCTACTGGTCCGATTGGGCGCTCAACCCCGCTCCGGACGAGAGTGGCGGGAAGGCCGACGTGGCGGCCACCGCCGGGAGACTCGAGGGCGGGAGCCGCTCGGCCTGGTTCGGATTCCGGCTCTCCCAGGCCGCCACCCCGCAGGACAGCGCCAGGGTGGACCGCCTGGTCCGGAACGGGATCGCCTGGGCGGCGGGCATCGCTACCGCCGCTCCGGCCTCGTGGCCGGGAGGCAAGAAGGCCGCGCTCGTCCTCGTAGAGGACGTCGAGGCGGAATACCAGAACGCGTCGGCCCTGGCGGAGCTTCTCGGCCAGCTCGGGGTCCCCGGGACCTTCTTCGTCGTCTCACAGCTGGTGCAGGGTGACGACAGCCTCGGACGGACGCTGAGCCGGGTGGGGGAGGTGGGGAGCCACACCTCCGACCACGCGCCTGTTGCAGGCCTGCCGCTCTCGGATCAGGAAGTGCGCCTCGCCCGAAGCAGAAAAGAGGTCGAGGACTGGGCCGGGAGGGCGCCTGTCGGCCTCAGGCCCCCCGAGGAGGCATACGACGCCAATACGCTGGAGGGCTGGAGGGATGCCGGTGGGACGTACCTGGTTGCCGAGAATCAGGCCCGCTCCGCCGCACCGGAGGTCCATCGGGTCGGGGACGGCTCGGTGGTCGTTCTCCCCCGGCTGATGAAGGACGACTACAACGTCTTCGTCCAGGAAGGCGCGTTCAGCTCGGATCGGCTCACGAAGGCCTTCCTCGAAGGGGTGGACAAGCTGCAGGCCATCGGCGGGTTGGCCGTGGTCGGCCTGCACACGCAGATCACCGGTGCGGGGCCACGCCTCGACGCCGTGCGGGCCGTGGCGGATACGGTCCGGGCCCGCAAAGGCTGGTGGATGGCCCGTGCGGGCGAAGTCGCCGACTGGTGGGGTCGGAGGGCGGGGGTGAGGGTGCGTTTCGCCCAGGAAGGCACGTCCGACGCCGCCGCCGGGTCCGATCCCGCGCCGGCCGATGCGGACCGACTCTCCCTCACCGTGGAGGCGCCCGCCGATCGGGAGATCCGCGGCCTCTGGATCGACGTGGTGCTTCCCGGGGGCTCCCGGGACGTCGAGCCCGCCGTCGACGGGGTCCCCGTGGCCTACGCCTCGACGGAGTGGGGCGTTCGGGTACCCGTCGGCGATCTCGGCGCCGGCGCCATCCGCCGCATCACCTTCCGCTCGGGGGGCACTTCGAAGTAGCGGGGAGAGTCTCAGAAACCGCCCATCTTCTCTCTCATCTCCACGTCGGGCCTCGCGCCCCCCTCGAGCGCCTGCGCGAAGAACGGCGGTGTCTTGCCCATCTGCCTGAGATAGACCGCGATCTGGGCCTTGTGGTGGATCTCGTGCTCCACGAGAAGCCACAGCCACCACCGCCTGGTACGGGGAGGCTCGTCCCCGAGGATCACCTCCTCGGCGAGGCGCTCCTC
Organism: Gemmatimonadota bacterium; assembly: GCA_050114675.1. Taxonomy (GTDB): domain Bacteria; phylum Gemmatimonadota; class Gemmatimonadetes; order Longimicrobiales; family Gaopeijiaceae; genus SZUA-318. The sequence continues at coordinate 4,351 of JASFRY010000046.1, forward strand.
GTCCAGCGCCTCCAGCGCCTCCAGCGTTCGGCGCCGCGTCTCCTGCAGCAGCTGCCTCAGGTACGCGACGTCGAGCTCGCGGCCGGGGAACCGCGCCCGCTCGTAGTCCCAGTTCCCCGCGAACTGGCCCTGGACCTGGACATCCTCCGCCTGTGCGATGTGCAGGAACTGTTGGCCCAGCGTGTAGTGATCGGGCCCCGGCCGCCATCCCAGCTCCTCGTCCGTCAGGAGATCCAGGGACTGCAGCGTCACGGCCCGAAACCGTTCCAGATGTTCCCGAAGATCGTCGAGTTCAGCCATCCTCCTCCTCCGGCCCATTGCTCCCCGTGTGCGCCGCTCCCTTCCCGATGCGTCTTCCGGCATCACGGCTCCCGCATCTCCCCAACGGACACGGGTACCGGACACTACCGCATCCGCGTTCCCGCCCTTACGCCTCCTCGGCCGTCAGTGCACCACGAAGGTGCGCGTGACACGGTGCACGCCATCAACCAGCCTGGGATCCGCCTCATGGTCGTTCCCAGGACGAGCCCCCACCGATGCGCGCTCTGATCCGTCGCTGAAGCTCCGGCAGGTGCGGCTGGATCAGGCGCTGCCCGATCTCCGCTCCGCTCTTCACCAGCTTGGGGGTGAGCTCGACCGTCTTCCGGCCGACCGGGGTTTCGTAGAAGGCGATCAGCTCGTGCAGCTCGTCCTCGGTGTATGCGTCTGCGTAGAGCCGTATATACTCCGGCCTCAGGTCGTCCCAGCTCATGAACTCGGTGAGGAACTTCGCGAAGACATCCCCGAACTCAGCGAAGGCGGGAGTCTGTGAGGCCATGGACTCGGCCATCGCCTCGATGGACGCTCGCGCAGCGTCTTCCAACCGGAGCAGGTCGACGAGCTCCGCCGCCGCCTGCTGACGGGTCGTCATCACCGGCTGCTCCTGCGCCGCCCCTCGCACGGTGACGACCAGCAGCATAACGAGAGCGATCTTGGTCGAATACATGGTGCGTCCTCGGTTTGTGATGCTCGCTGTTCCAGGAACACCACGAGCAGACTCGCGATGGAGAGATCGAGCGTTCACGGCTCTCGAAGCTTGGAGCGCTTCACGCCCTTGCGCCCCTCCAGGATTCGTCTCGCCCACCAGCTGTCGGGATTCCAGCGCACGACCAGGACATAGTACGCCAGCAGGGCCCAGAGGAACGACCACGGCAACACCACGCCCTCGAGGATGTGCTCCTCGACCAGTGTCCCGTTCACCCATCGCGCGGTGCGCTCATAGCGGTAGAAGGGGAGTGGCAGGTTCACGCTGGACATCACGTTCGAAGGGGCATCGGTCGCCGCTGGCGCAGGCTCCCGGCTGTCCTCGTTGCTCTTGAGAATGGGGTCGTTGCTGGACCCCACCACGAGGGCCCCGAGCAGGAAGGCGAACCACACCGCCTTGAGCCGTCGTTGAGAGAGCGTCACCGTGCCGTAGGAGAAGGCAGGCACGCTGGGTCGCCGCCACAGGTTCACCAACTCCACAACGAGTGTGAAGAGGGCGACCCCCGACAGGACCTTTGCGGCCAGAAACACGGTCTTCATCGCAACTCACCCACGGGCTTCCCCCACGCTGTCCTGCTTTCCCGCTCTGCCCTCCCGTTCGGATCGGCAGGCCGGTGACGACCCTCAGCCCCCGTAGTCCGCATCCGCGATCCGGACCACGCTGTCGCGGGCGCCAACTCCATCCCTGCGGTCCACGGCCGGTCGTCAGTCTTCTCTCTTGTACTTCTGATGGTACTTCATCGTCTTGAGGGCCGTCTTGTGCTCCGAGACGGACGCCTTTTGCGCAACGGGATCACTCTTCCGCGCTTGATACTCTGCCTCCGCCCTGAGCTTTCGATAGCTGGCGAGCCGATCCGACGGGACCCGGCCCTCCTTCTCCGCCTGCATGACCGCGCAGCCCGGCTCCGATTGGTGACGACAGTCCCTGAACCGGCACGCCCGAGCCAGCTCCTCGATGTCCGGGAACGTCCGATCGAGGCCTTCGTCGACCGACCAGAGCCGGAGCTCACGAATTCCCGGCGTATCGAGAAGCAGCGCGCCGCCTTCGATCTGGTAGAGCTCCCGCCGCGTCGTGGTGTGCCGCCCCTTGCGGTCCTTCCCGCGCACCTCGGCGACCGCTGCCTCTGCCGACGGCACCAGCAGATTCACGAGGGTGGACTTCCCTACGCCCGAGGGGCCCACCAGCGCCACGGTGGTCCGTGGACGGAGCGTCCCTCGGAGCGTTTCGACGGACTCCGCATCCGTGCTGCTGACGGCTCGTACCTCCACGCCCAGGGCGATCCTCCCCGCCTCTTCCAGCGCCGCCGCCAGGTCCGGGCAGAGGTCACTCTTGGTCAGTACGAGCTCTGGGACGGCACCACTCTCCCAGACCACCGCCAGATAGCGCTCGATCCGCCGCTCGTTGAGTGGGGCGTCGAGCCCGTGAACGACCCACACGACGTCTACGTTGGCCGCCAGCACCTGCTCTTCTGCGCCGCTCCCGGCTGCGCCGCGGACCAGCCGCGCGCTTCGAGGGAGCAAGCCCGTCAGGGTCCACGGATCCGATGCGGACGGTCCCGGAACGACGAGGGCCCAGTCGCCGACAACGGGCGCCGACGGTACCCGGAAGCTCGACACGATCCGCGCGACCACGGGCCCTTCAGCCGTCTGGATGGACCATCGGTCCCGATCCTGCGCAATGATCCGCCCGGGTTGGCCTTGGGCTGCATCGTATTCCGCGGCATGGGCCGCCCACGTCGCGGTCCAGCCCCAATCTTCGAGTGACATCGCTCGCTCGTCGCGTCTCCAGTCGAAAGCGCCTGCGCGCAGGGAGGGGCTTCAGTCCCTGGGGATGTCCCGGCAGTCGCGCATGACCCGCCGCCACCGACCGGGATCGGCGATCCGCTCGAAGAAGTCGTCGAGGAAGCTGACCGCCTTCTTCCTCCGGTCCTCGTCGATCAGCGAGAAGTCGCGCCACAGCGAGAGGATCTGGTCCTGGTGGTCCAGGAACCGCTGGAAGACCGGCTCGGCGTCGAAATCCCAGCAGAAGCCCTGGTAGATACGCTCTCGAACGTTCCGGATGTCGAGCTTCGGGTCGGGCACGGCGTAGCGCGTGTTCACCAGTCCCGACCAGTCGAAGTCGTACGTCACCGGAATGATCTGGTCGTCCATCGTGCGGATGACCTCGACGTTGTGCCGGTAGACCGACGAGTAGTCGGTCATCCCCACCATGTAGTTGAACAGCGCTTCCAGCGTGGACTTCTCCGGCTGCATGAGCCGTGGGTGCACCGCCGGAGCCTCGAGCGGAACCGCCTCGTTGCGGGCGGCCATCTGGTACTTGTGCTCGAGGATGAACGCCCAGCTCGCGAACGACTCCTCCGGGTCGTCGGTGTCCTCGTAGCGCACGTGCGCCAGACGAGCAAGGAAGCTCGCGTCGGTGAGGAGGTTGTACGTGGGATAGACCAGGTACTCCTCGAGGATGTACTGCTCGTACTCGTCTCGGCCCGGCCTGCACGTCACGTAGAGCTTCAGGCGATTCTGTCCCTCGAAGACCGTGCCCTCGAGCTTCGGATCGTCCTTGTCGAGGTCGAGCCAGAGCGGCGGAAAGTCGCAATTGCGTGGCTCACGCCGCCAGTTGCCGCGCGTCTCCAGCTTGATCTCCAGCTCCACCTCCGTCCCGTCGCTCTTGCGGAAGGTGAGCGTCGCCGGGCGTTCCTCGGCGTCGTCATCCCGGTCCTTCTTCCTGATCGTCGTGAAGGGCCCGGAGAGCGTGAGCTCGAGCGGCGCGTCCGATTGGAAGAGGGGCTGGTTGCGCGCGAAGTCGACGGCCTCGGGCGTGACCACCCAAGGGTTGTCCGGATTCGAGGGATTCTGGGCGCGGGCCGGCAGCGGTCCGGCCAGCAGCCCCACGATGGCGACGGGCCAACAGGCGGATCCGAGGGCGCGCGGCAGGATGCGGAGAGCAGCGGGCGAGTCCATGGCACCTCCTCACGAGCGGGATTCCACCATGTTTCCGCCGGGGCCGCTACGCAAGGACTTGTGAGGGGTGCGTGGCCGCCCGGCCACTCCGAACTGCTACGGAGACGGGCGGTCCTGGGCCTGCGGTGGCTCAAATCCTCAACGAGACTATCGCACGGAGATTGCCATGCTCATTCCCCAACCCCCAGGACTCAGGACCGGGGACATCGCCACCGTTCGATTTTGCTGGCGGGCGTTGTATCTCTTGGCTTCAGCCGAGGCGTCGGCGATGGCCCAAACGGAGCCCACGATCGCCAGAGCCAAGCCGGCGACGCACTGGTCCTCGCACGGAGGAGCGGACCCCAGGACATCGAACTGGTCCGCGAAGTAGAGGCCGAACCCGAACAGCCGGACCACGTTGGGAGGTACCCCGCGCTTCCAGTTCCCCGCGTAGCCATAACCGAGGGTGGGGACAAAGTACTCCAACGCCCCGGCCACCCATGGGCTCTTCTCCGAGACGACAACGACCTTCGCCGAGTCGGCGGGACTCGTGGGGGCCTGCTGACCGACGACGTCGGATGGTGATGCCGCCACGGCCAGGCCCATCAGCAGGAAGGAGAGTGTGGCTGCCTTTCGCATGATGCCTCCTCGTTGGGTACAAAGGCATCCTAGGCGCGGGGCTCACCGGAACCCATACGTATCCTGACGTAGCTCGTCGCGGAGATGACCTACTGCGGCACCCGCGCGGTATCGGCCGGGCGCTGTCAGCCCCCCGATCCGAGCGTCACGGCATATCGCCGCTCAGACCGGCGCGAACGACTACGACTTCCGAACCTCGTAGCGAAGCTCGACCATGCCGCTGCGGTACGCGTGCACCTCCGACAAGTGCAGGGGCACGTCCTTGTCGAGTGCATCGAAGAAGGAGATTCCATCGCCGATCAGGACAGGCACGATGGAGTACCGAACCTCGTCGGCCAGGCCGAGCCTGAGGCACGCGCCCGAAACTGCACCCCCTCCCACAAACCATATGGTCCGGAACGTCGATCTCAGCCGGTCATTCACCAGTTCCCCGAGATCGCCAGAATACAACTCCACGCTGTCTCTGATCCTCCGGAGCCTGCGGCTCGTGAGCACGAGGATGGGCTTGTCGCCGTAGGGCCAACCCAAGCCCTTGGTCAGGAAATCCAGTGCGGTCTCGTAGGTCCGGGACCCCATGACGTAGCAGTCGATGGTCGTGAGGAACTCCTCCACGTGCTCCTGGTCGAGGGCCTCTCCGCCTTCGAAGACGTCCGAGGTCTCCAGCCAATCGACGCTCCCGTCCCTTCGGGCAATGAAGCCGTCGAGGCTGGCCGCCATGTGGATCGTCACGGAGGAGTCATTGTGGGTCATCGTCGATAGCCCGCTCCTTCAATCCCTCCAAGGACGCGACGATCCGCTTCGCCTCGTCCGCCATTTCGGCGAGACCGGTCCGTATGCCGCGCTCCCCCGACTCGCGGGCCGCGAGGAGGTTCATGAGATGCTGCTCGCGGCGCAGCGTTACCGTGCCGAGGAGGTCAGGGTCCACCCGAGGGCCTCCCGCGAACCTGCCCAACAACAAGGGGATGCTCAATCGCTCTGCATTTGCGACATCGGAATGTGCTCGCAGGTACGAGGCGAGGTCCGCAGCTGCGAAATTCCGGAGGTAGATCTCGTCATCCTGCAGGTCCTCGATCCGGGTCGGCCAAGCGAGCAAGCGGCGTCGAACGTCTCCGTCCTCGATGAGTCCGAGCCCACCGGCCTCGATGAACGCATCGAGAGATCCCGTCGTCACGTCGGCAGTCGTCTGCGGCAGCAGGGGTCCGACCAGGGTATCTGAGACACTCACCTCCGAGCCTTCCGCAGCCCTGCCGAGTGCGGACGTGAGGTACTCGGCCAGATGGGCGTTCCAGTCGTGCACGTCGAGTGCCCTCTGGAGGGCCTGACGGGCCGACTGCATTTCGCCGACGACCACCTCGAGCTGGCCCCTCAGCTCCTGTTCGTGATTCCGGTTGTCCCACCATGCGTCGAGGGCGAAGGCAAGGAGGATGGACCCTACGATGAGGGCTCCCTCCAAACCGAAGCGTAGCCATGGGTTGTCTTTCGACCGCACGTAGCGCTCCTTGGCGAAGCGATCCTGGCGAGCTGACGCCGCTGCCCATCCAGGGCATCCGACTCACGCTACTTCAGGTACCTCCCATTCTCCCCGAACACCTGTGCATCACGGTGATAAAGGAGATTCTCCCAGCGTTGTCCTGTCCACCTCAGCGTGTTGGTGAAGCGTACCCGTACCGTGTCGGGCGGCTGGCCCTGCACCTTGAACTCCTCGGTATGCACTCCCGACGCCATGCCGATGTCCCCGACAACGGATGTATGGAGCTCGTCCAGGTGGACGCGCCAGTATTCCATGCTCGGAGGCGAGTCCGGAGCGCCTTGCCGCACCTGGAACGTCCGAAACCCTTAGCCTACGCCACCGGACCCGAGCTGGCTCCACACCTGACGGACCTCATACCGCATCGGCTGGCCGCTCTCCCAGACAAACTCGTAGCCGCTGCGGATCCACTGTTCCAGGGATGTGGCGGTTGGGGTCTGAGCGGACAAGGCGCCTGGGACGACGAGTACGAGGGTGACGGACGCGAAGGCGTTGAAGGAGGCCGACTGCTTGGACATGGCAGGTCCCTCCACTGGAGGATGTGCGTGGTGGCCGATTTCGGTCCTACTTTCCCTGGAAGAGGTTGAACATGTTGCCCGACGGGTCTCGAAGGCGCGCAATCAAGACCGGTCCATAGTCCGTCGTCTCGCCGAGGAACGCACCGCCGCGGGCTTCGATGGCGGCCCGGGCGAGCTGCATGTCACGGACTCCGAAGTCGATGTTCGACGTTCGGATCGGCCGATCCCGAATCTCTTCGATTCCGATCGTAACATTGAGGACCGGAGACCTGACCTCAGCCCAGTTCATGGACTCTTCCGTGAAGAGGTGTTCGAATCCCAGCACCCGGGAGAACCACTGGATCGCCTCATCACGGTCCCGCACCTGGATGTCAATGGTCGCGAGGCCCGAGAACCCAATCTCCCGGGACGTCTCCTCGGTGACCGACGTCCTCTCGGCCACCTGTGCCAGAGCCGGCGCAGAGGAAAAGATCATCAGCGCAGCGAGTGCGACGAGAGGGGCACCAACCTTGGACTGAAGCATGAGCCGACCACTGTGTGTTGTGGGAGTGCGCTCTCTGCCTTGCGCGGCTGACATACGATTGTCCGAGCACGAGCCGCAGGCACATGACGACTTCTTCATCATCGCTTCACCGTTAGATCACGGGCCGTATGCCAACCTGTCCATGCGGCGGAAACACGAACCCCCGTTCCAAGACAGACACTACGTACATGCAATACTTGATCGGTTGGGGCTTGCTCGTCGGATTCGCGCTTATCCTTTGGCTGGTCATCAGACTCAGTGGCCCAGCGGGCGAGCCCAAAGCTACCTGCGGTCTCGGCGGCTGCGGAAAGTGTGAGACCTTGGCGCCTACGAGATCACACAGCAAGCGGCGGGCCTAGCATTCCTGTGGGCCCACGCCCGAGGGTCGGCATGATCGATCAGTAGATCCCCGGGATCAATCGGTAGCGGACGCGCTCGGCGTATGCCCGGTACCCCGGGAGCTCCTTCTGCAGTGTGCGGTCTTCGAGGGTCGTTCTCATCACGGCTATGACGACGGCCACCGTCGCCGGAATCAGGGTCCACACCGAATCCAATGCCAATACCATGGCGAAGGGGGGCAGAACGCTTCCTGAGTAGCCCGGATGTCGCACGATCGCGTAGGGACCGGTGTCGCACACCGCATGTCCACGCTCCGATTGGATGCGCACCACCGCCGAGAAGAAGCGGTTCTCCAGGAACGCCCACCCCGCAAATCCGTAGCCTGCCGCAGCCAAAAGCAAGCCGAGGATGTTGAGCCAGCTCGGGAAGTCCGTCGACCACCCGAAGCGGTGATCCAGCCCAGCCACGACGAACAGGGGCAAGCCGAGGCTCAACGCCATCAGTGGGGCAAGGAGTCTATCCCAGGACTTGACGCCCGGGGCCCTCGCGAGCTGTGCCCGTTCCGCCATCAGTCCCGGATGCCGTCGCTCCGCCCAGAGTCGTACGCCGATTCCTGCAGAGACGAAGACGAGCGCGTAGGCCCATCCCTGCCACCAGCCCAAGTCGTATCCACACAGCATGAGCACGCAAGCATGGAGGGCATAGACCGCAGTCAAGCTCGCCCAGAACGCCAGAGCCGACGACGACCTCTTCACGGGCCTCCTCGCAGCGACGCGTCACGCACATGCTTCACACCGATGCCGGTTCGGCGAACCTGCACCCGCTCACCCCATTGCGCAACGACTGGCCCTGTTCGTCCCACTGGAATCACACGAGCACGACCCCGGCCGCAAGTCCCAGTCCGTAGAAGAGGTGGTTGGATAGGCTGGACAGGGCCGCCTTCCATCCCTCTGGCGACCGGAGACCGAGGACTCCGAACCCCATCGAAGGGTAGACGAGGAACCAGGAGGCTGCCGTCGTTGCGATGCCGTAGATGACGGCGAACGCAGGTGATGCACGCCCTCCAACGAGAAGCTCCCATCCGAGCAGGTATGAAGCGGCGAGACCCACACCGATGCAGTAGTGGGTGGCTGCGCCATACACTGCTTCATGTCGGATCTTCTCCATCTCGCTCGGGTCCGCATACCGGAAACGTCCCCGTGCCCACCCCCGGGCCATCCTCCCGAGAATCCGCAGATCGACTCTCGAGATCACTCCGAGTCGTGCGAAGAGGAGATTCCCCAAGTCCATCACGGCGGTCCCCACCACGCCGGCCACGACTGCTGCAATCACGAGGTCCATCACTCCTCCAAGACCCGGACGGCTCGGGAAAGGTCGAGCGCGAGACTACGGAATCAAGTGGCCTCCGGCTCGCAATCGCGAGTCCACAGGCCGTGGTCAGTGCTCATGAAGGACGAGCATGACCTCTGCAAGTTCTCGCACCGCCTCACCTTCGATCTTGTACGTCTCGGCGAGCGTTCCAGACAGGTTGCCCGCCCTCCAGGCATCGAGGGACTCGGGTGAGTCCCACACGTAGATCCCACCGTATTCGCCCGTGTCGGTGAACTGGACGTAGTACTTCTGCACCAGGCCTGGGACCTCTCTGTAGCGTTCCGAACGCTCCGCGAAATGTCGGTTGACCTCATCGTGGGAAAGGCCGGACTTGTACCGAATCGTCTGGATGATCATGGCACTTCCTCCACTGCAGGGATCGTTCTGTGCGGCGCTCTATCCAAACGTGACCAGGGTCGGATTGTTCCGGGGGACACTCAGGACGGGACGTGCTTGCCGGCGTTCACCCTGCCGGTCAGGTCTCGGCTAACCGGCACTCATGCCCGGCTCCATCGCCTTCGAGAGCCGGACATGCCGAGACGCGCCAAGAGCCGATTCCCGACATCCATTCCAGCCGTTCCCACCACTCCGATCACGGTTCCCGAGATGACGAGGTCCGTCATTCCTCATTCCCTGCCGGCCTGCCTGCTCAGCGCTCTCAGGTACCTCCCATTCTCCCCGAACACCTGTGCATCACGGTGATAAAGGAGATTCTCCCAGC
>JASFRY010000047.1:0-13702 GCA_050114675.1 Gemmatimonadota bacterium
CTCTTCGCGGAGCGCACCCGGCAGGCAAAGTTCGAGACGGGGGACCTCCCCTCCTATGACCAGGGTCCCCCGTCGGTGCGTGGTGTCCTGAACGGGACACCGTTCGACGAGCTCACGGATGCCGATCCCCGCGTCGGCGCGCGCCTCGAGATCCACGCCGGCGGCCAGTACACCTGGATCCCGTTCCAGCATCTCGCCAAGGTGCGCATGGAGCCGCCCAAGCGCCTTCGGGACCTCATCTGGGCCCCCGCGAACGTGACCACGGGTGTGGACGTGCGCGACGTGGATCTGGGCGAGGTGATCCTCCCGGCCCTGGCGCCGCTGACCTGGCAGCATGCGGACGACGCCGTGCGTCTGGGCCGGAAGACCGAGTGGGTGGACCTGGACGACGAGCTCGCCGCACCCGTCGGCCAGAAGCTCCTGGTGGTGGACGGGGAGCTGTTTCCCATCCTCGAAGTGCGCGAGCTGGAGATCCTGGGCCCTTCCGAATCCGACTCCTGACCCTCCCTTTCCATGCCCCTCGATCCGAGTTTGCAGGCCCCTCTCGAGGGCTCCGAGCCCGGTGGAGCCAACCTTCGATACGAGCCGGTCTACGACCAGATCAAGGAGGCTCGGACGGAGGAGGCGGACATCCCCCAGGGCGACTGGGCCCACGAGCGCAAGACCGCCGACTGGGGCGCCGTGGTCAAGCTGTGCACCGAGGTGCTGGAGAATCGCTCCAAGGACCTCCAGGTCGCGGTGTGGCTCACCGAGGGACTCCTGAACCGCGACGGTTTCGGGGGGCTCCGTGACGGTCTGGACCTCCTGCGCGGCCTCCTGGACCAGTGCTGGGACCACCTCTATCCCGAGATCGACGACGGCGACCTGGACTTCCGCGCCGCCCCCATGGAGTGGCTCGGGAACTACCTGGACATCCCGGTCCGGAAGGTGCCCCTCACGGCCGAAGGGTACGGACATCTGGAGTACCGACAGGCCAGGGACATGGGCTACGAGGAGGAGGTCGCCGCGGACGCGCAGCGCATGGAGGCGCGGCAGCGGGGGATCCAGGACGGCAAGCTCACGCCGGAGGAGTTCGACGAGGCCTTCGGTCAGACCCCCAAGCCGTTCTACAAGGAGCTCGTGGCGGACCTGGAAGGCTCGCTGGCGTCCCTCGAGGCGCTGGACGGCCTCTCGGGAGAGCTCTTCGGCGACTCCGCCCCGACGTTCCGCAAGCTGCGGGAGAGTCTGGTGGAGGTGCAGAAGTCGGCGAACAAGCTCCTGGAGCGCAAGCTCGAGACGGACCCGGACCCGGTGTCCGTGGAAGAGACGGCGGCGGAGTCCGCCTCTCCCGGCGCTGCAGGCAACCCTGGTGACGAGGGAGGCGCATCGGTCTCCGCTGCGGCCCCCTCGGCGGGGGCTGCACCCTCGACGCCCACGGCGGTGTCGGCCCGGCCGACCGACCGGGACCAGGCGGCCGCCGCGGTCGCCGCGGCCGCCAGCTTCCTCCGTGGGGAGGACCCGACGGACCCGGCTCCCTACCTCCTTCTGAGGAGCCTCCGGTGGGGGGAGCTCCGCCGCGGTGGGGACCACGTGGACCCCCGCCTCCTGGAGGCGCCCCCCACGGAGCTGCGGACGCGGCTCAAGGGCCTCCTCCTGGACGCGCGCTACGACGAGCTCATCGAGGCGGCGGAGGGTGTGACGGCGAGCCCGTACGGGCGGGGCTGGCTGGACCTCCAGCGCTACGTGCTCACGGCCATGGACGCCCTGGGCGCGGCGTACGAGCCCGCCGCCGTCGCAATCCGGAAGATGCTCGCCGAGCTCCTGGCGGAACGGCCGGAGCTGTTGTCGGCCACCCTCATGGACGACTCGCCCACGGCCAACGCCGAGACCCTCGAGTGGCTGCAGTCCACGGGCATCCTCGACGCCGAGGGCGCGGCGTCGGCACCCGCCGCGCCCAGGGCGGCTCCCCGAGGCTCGTCGGGCGGGGTGAGCCAGCGCGCCGCCGACCTGGTACGGGCCGGGCGGGCCCGGCAGGCCATCGAGCTGCTCATGCGGGAGGCGGATCAGGAGAACAGCCCCCGCGCCCGCTTCCTCCGCCGCGCGGAGGCCGCGCGCATCATGGTGGACAACCGGCTCGAGTCCGTGGCGATGCCCATCCTCCGCGAGATGCTGGACCGCATCGAGCGCCACACCCTGGAGGACTGGGAGGAAGGGGAGATGGTCGCAGTGCCTCTGGGCCTCCTCTGGCGCTGTCTGCTCGCGGCGGAAGGGGACTCGGGCCAGGCCCAGGAGCTCTACAAGCGCGTCTGTCGTCTGGATCCCGTCGCCGCCCTCCACCTCACGCCGGGCGCCTCGGGCGGGGACGCCCCGCCGCCCGGGGAGAACATGGAAGGCGGCGAGGCGATGCCGGTGGAGGAGGAGGCCGGTGGCGAGGAATGAGGTGGAGCGCACCGTCCGGCCATCCGTCTTGGAGCGGCTCATGGACGACGAGCCAGGGATCGCGGCGGATCGGTCGTTGACCTGGGCCCAGTCCGTCGAACGCTACAAGGTCTCGGTCCTGCGGGACCTGGAGTGGCTCCTGAACACCCGGAGGATCGCCGAGGAGGCGCCCCGGGAGATGGAGGAGCTGCAGCGGTCCGTCTATCACTTCGGCGTTCCCGACGTCTCGTCCCTGAGCGCGGACGCCCCCGGCGACCGCCAGCGGCTGGCCCAGCGGCTCAAGGACGCGATCCGCACCCACGAGCCCCGGCTGGCCGACGTGCGGATCCGGATTCCCGAACGGGACGAGGGGCCGCTCCGGCTGGTGCGGTTCGTCGTGGAAGGTACGCTCCGCATGGAGCCCAACCCGGAGCAGGTCGTGTTCGACACCGTTCTGGAGGTGGCCTCCGGGCGCTTCCGCGTCGGAGGCGACGATGCGTGACGAGCTGCTGCAGTACTACGAGCGGGAGCTCGCCTTCTTGCGGCGCATGGGCGCCCGCTTCGCCGAGGAGTACCCGAAGGTGGCGGGGCGCCTGCAGCTCGAGCCCAACAAGTGCGAGGACCCGCACGTGGAGCGGCTCCTCGAGGGCTTCGCATTCCTGGCGGCGCGGACGCGTCTTCGCATCGACGACGACGCGCCGGAGCTGAGCGAAGGGCTCCTGGACGTCATGAGCCCCCAGTACGTCCGGCCCGTCCCCTCCATGTCCATCGTGGAGTTCCACCTCGACCCAGAGCAGGGGAAGCTCACGTCGGGGTTGCAGATCCCCCGGGGCAGCCCCCTCTATTCGCGCCCCGTGGGCGGCGCCCCGTGCCGGTTCCAGACGTGCTACGACACCACCCTCTGGCCCGTGCAGGTGGAGGACGCGTCGTGGGGGAGCCCCCAGGCGCTCAGGCCTCCGGTGCGCTCCGGCGACGCCGTCGCCGCGCTGCGCGTCGTCCTGCGTTGTGCGCCGGAGGTGACCTTCCAGGATCTGGAGACCGGGTCGCTGCGCTTCTATCTGGACGCTTCGGCGGAGCAGGCCGCCACCCTCTACGAGCTGCTGCTGAGCCGATGCGGGCGCATCCTGGTGCGGGATCCGGACCAGGCCGCCGGACAGGGCCCCGTGGTGCTCCCCGCCTCCAGCCTTCAGCCCGTGGGCTTCGGCGAGGACGAGGGGATGCTCCCGTTCCCCCGGCGCACGCTCCTGGCGTACCGGCTCCTCCTGGAGTATTTCGCCTTCCCCGAGAAGTACCTGTTCCTGGAGCTCACCGGGCTGGAGCGTTTGAGCGCGGCGGGCTTCGGAGAGCGGGCCGAGGTCATCTTCCTGCTGAAGTCCTTCGAGCGGCAGGAGCGGGCGGCGACGCTGGAGACCGGCATCACGGCGCACACCTTCCGGCTGGGATGCACGCCGGTGGTCAACCTGTTCTCGCGCACGTCCGAGCCCGTGCTCCTGAGCCAGAAGAAGTCGGAGTACCTGGTGGTGCCCGACGCTCGCCGAAGGGAGACGACGGGGGTGTTCTCGGTGGATGACGTCCGGGGCATCTCCTCGGGGTCCTCCACGCCGTTCCACTTCGAGCCGCTCTACTCCTTCCGCCACGCCCGGAACGGAGAGAAGGGCAGGGCGTTCTGGTTTGCAAGGCGACGCCCCGCCGGCTGGCGGACGGACCAGGGGACCGACGTCTACCTCTCCTTCGTCGATCTCTCGGGGCGGACCGTTCAACCGGATCACGACTCGGTGACGGTGGAGCTGACGTGTCACAACGGAGATCTGCCCAGCCGCCTCCAGTTCGGCGTCGAGAGCGGGGACTTCGAGATGCCCGGTGGGGGGCCCCTGGAGAAGATCGTCAGCCGCATCAAGCCCACGCCGGTCATCGAGCCGCCCTTGGGCCGGGCCCGCCTGTGGCGCCTGATCTCGCAGCTCTCGCTGAACTACGTGTCGCTGGTGGACGGCGGCGCCGAGGGGCTCCGGGAGCTGCTCCACCTCCACAACCTCGGGGATTCCAGTGCCGCCGAGAAGCAGATCGAGGGCCTGCGCGAGGTGCACAGTCGCCCGGCGTACGCCCGCATCGACTCGGAGCACGGGCTCTCCTTCGCCCGGGGTCACCGGGTGGAGATCGTCCTGGACGAGTCCCGCTTCGTGGGTGGGGGTGCCTACCTCTTCGCCAGCGTCCTGGAGCGCTTCCTGGGCCTGTATTCCGCACTGAACAGCTTCTGCGTGCTCGCGGCTCGCTCCGAGCAGCGCAAGGAGCCACTGGCCGAGTGGCCGCCGAGGGCAGGGTGGAAGACGCTGCTGTAGGCGGGGGTCCCGCGCCCGAGGGCACGACGCCCGACGCCGAGACTCCGGTCCCGGTGACCGGTGCGAAGCCCCTGGAGGGCCTGGAGCGGACGCTCCGGGACGATCCGAGGGGGTTCAGCTTCTTCCGGGCTGTGCGCGCGCTGGAGCAGCTGCGTCCCGACCGGGCTCCGGTCGGGGGGTACGGCGATCCGGGGGAGGAGGTCGTCCACTTCTCCGCCAACCCGTCCCTGGCGTTCCCCTCCAGCGAGATCGAGTCCCTGGACCTCGCGGAGGGCGTCCCCGCCCGGATGGTGGTGAACTTCATGGGGCTCATCGGGCCCCAGGGCGTGTTGCCCCACCAGTACACCCTGACCGTCATGGAGAGGATGCGGAAGCGGGACGACGCCCTGCGCGCCTTCCTGGACATCTTCCAGCACAGGGCTCTGTCCCTCTTCTACCGCGCGTGGGAGAAGAACCGGTTCGCCGTCCTCCGGGAGAAGGAGGGGATGGATCCCCTCCTCGAGCACCTCATGGACCTGGTGGGGATGGGCTTGCCGACCCTGAGGGAGCGGGCACCCCTCTCCCCGCGGATCCTGGCCAGCTTCGCCGGGCTCATGGGGCCGGTGCCCCGGGGCGCCTTGGCGCTGGAGGAGTTCCTGGAGGCGTACTTCGACGTCCCGTGCACCGTCGAGCAGTTCGTGGGAGGGTGGTATCGCCTCGAGCGCCGGGACCGGTGCGAGCTTGGCGACGAGGACAGCCTGGCCAACCGGCTCGGGGGTGGCGCCGTGGCCGGCGACGAGGTCTGGGACGCCCAGGCGCGGGTGCGCGTGCGCCTCGGGCCCCTGGGGCGGGAGCAGTTCGACTCGTTCCTCCCCACGGGCGACGCCCACGGAGCGCTGAGAGACATGCTCCATTTCTTCGCCCACGATCGGGTGGAATACGAAGTGCAGCTGGTGCTGCACCGCGACGAGGTCCCGGGCCTCGTCATCGGTGGCGACGCCCCGCAGCCCCTGGGGTGGTCCACCTGGATCCGCACGCAGCCCATGGCACGGGAGGCAGACGGGACCACGTTGTATGTCTGAACCGTAGACCCTGGCGCTCGTCCGCGCTGCCTTTGGGCACGAGGACCCGGGCGCAGGCACGAAGCTTATCGACGTCTCTGGAGAAGCGACTCATGAACGTGAACCTGCGGGCTCTTATCTCGAAGCTGAACCACGAGACCCGTTCCGTGGTCGAGGGCGCGGCGGGCCTGTGCCTGTCCCGGACCCACTACGACGTCGAGATCGATCATTACCTCATGAAGCTCCTGGACGTCACCGACTCCGACGCGGCGGCCATCTTCCGGAAGTTCGGGGTGGATCGGTCCCGGCTGGCCGAGGACCTCACGGCCGCGCTGGACGGCCTCAAGACGGGCAACGCCAAGACACCGGCTCTGAGCCCGGCGCTGGTCCGTCTCCTCACCGAGGCGTGGACGCTGGGATCGGTGGACTTCGGCGCCAACGCCATCCGCACGGGCCACACCATCCTGGCGCTGGTGACCCGCGACGACCTCCTCCGCATGGGGCGGGAGCTGAGCCGTGAGCTGGAGAAGATCTCCGGCGACGAGCTCTACCGTAGCTTCGCGGAGATCGTCGGGACGTCCACAGAGGAGTCGGCTGCGCCCACCCGGGCTGCGGGAGCCGCCGGTGGGGCCGCACCCGGCCGGGCGGCCGGGGGCAAGACGCCCAACCTGGACCAGTACACCTTCGATCTCACCGGCCAGGCCAAGTCGGGCGAGCTGGACCCGGTGCTGGGGCGGGACTTCGAGATCCGCCAGGTGGTGGACATCCTGACGCGCCGCCGCCAGAACAACCCCATCCTCGTGGGGGAGGCGGGGGTGGGAAAGACGGCCGTGGTGGAGGGCTTCGCCATGCGCATCGCCGACGGCGACGTGCCTCCGCCGCTGCGCGGCGTCTCCATCCGGAGCCTGGACCTGGCGCTGCTCCAGGCCGGTGCCGGGGTGAAGGGGGAATTCGAGAACCGCCTCAAGGGGCTCATCGAGGAGGTGAAGTCGTCGGAGGTGCCCATCATCCTCTTCATCGACGAGGCCCACACGCTCATCGGTGCCGGCGGCCAGGCGGGTCAGGGCGACGCCGCCAACCTCCTGAAGCCCGCCCTCGCCCGCGGCGAGCTGCGGACCATCGCGGCCACCACCTGGTCCGAGTACAAGAAATACATCGAGAAGGACCCGGCCCTGAGCCGGCGCTTCCAGGTGGTGAAGGTGGAGGAGCCGGTGGAGGAGAAGTGCCTGGTGATGATGCGCGCCGTGGTGCCCTTCCTGGAGACCCACCACGGTGTGCGCATCCTTGACGACGGCATCGACGCGGCCGTTCGGCTCTCCCACCGATACCTGCCCGACCGGCAGCTGCCCGACAAGGCCGTGAGCGTCCTGGACACGGCGTGCGCGCGCCTTTCCCTGGGCCAGAACGCCACGCCGGCCCAGGTGGAGAACGCCCGGCGGATCCTGGACGACCTCGAGGTCCAGGAGCGGGTGCTCCGCCGGGAGGCGGCCACCGGCGCCGACCATGCGGACCGGCTCGACGAGATCGCCGGCACCCGGGCCACCACCCAGGCCGAGCTGGACGCCCTCATGGAGCGGTGGAACAAGGAACGGGAGATGGTCGGGGAGATCCGGGAGCTCCGGGAGCGTCTCGAGGCCCTGGTGGCCGGGGACGAGGCCGGTGCAGCCGGAGATGCTGCATCGGATGGCGCGGCCGCCGCCGGGGCGTCGGAGGACGGGGACGGAAAGGCCGCCGCGGAGGAGGACACGCGCTCACCCGAGGAGCTCCGGGCCCGCCTCGACGAGATCACGGCGGAGCTCGAGGAGCTCCAGGGCGAGCATCCCCTGGTTCCCGTGTGCGTCGACGGGGACCTGGTGGGCCAGGTGAT
The DNA here is from genome assembly GCA_050114675.1 of Gemmatimonadota bacterium. GTDB lineage: Bacteria > Gemmatimonadota > Gemmatimonadetes > Longimicrobiales > Gaopeijiaceae > SZUA-318. The sequence goes on from JASFRY010000047.1 coordinate 7,641, forward strand.
CTCTGGATGGACCGGGATCCCCGTGGGCAAGATGCTCCGCGACGACCTGGCCACGGCCCTGGAGCTGGAGGCGCACCTGGGCCAGCGGATCATCGGCCAGGACCACGCCCTGGAGATCATCAGCCAGCGCATACGCACATCCCGGGCCGGCATCGAAGATCCCCAGAAGCCGGTGGGCGTCTTCCTCCTGGTGGGCCCGAGCGGCGTGGGAAAGACCGAGACGGCGCTTGCGGTCTCGGACCTGCTCTACGGGGGGGAGCGGAACCTCATCACCATCAACATGTCCGAGTTCCAGGAGGCCCACACGGTCTCCACACTGAAGGGCTCGCCTCCCGGCTACGTGGGCTATGGCGAGGGCGGCGTCCTCACGGAGGCCGTGCGTCGCCACCCCTATTCGGTGGTCCTCCTCGACGAGATCGAGAAGGCACACCCCGATGTCCTGGAGCTCTTCTTCCAGGTCTTCGACAAGGGTCGTATGGAGGACGGTGAGGGTCGGCAGGTGGACTTCAAGAACTGCGTGATCATCCTCACCACCAACGCGGGGACGGACACGATCATGAAGCTGACCGCCGACCCCGAGACCATGCCCGGGCACGAGGGCCTTGTCAAAGCCCTCAAGCCCGAGCTGAACGAGACGTTCAAGCCGGCGTTCCTGGGCCGGACCGTCATCATCCCCTACTTCCCCATCCGGGACGACGCGCTCCGCACCATCATCGATCTGAAGCTCGGCAAGGTGCAGCGCCGCATTCGTGAGACCCACCGCGTGGAGCTGGCGGTTCACGACGCCGTGAAGGCGGCCATCGCGGAGCGATGCACCGAGGTGGAGAGCGGCGCCCGCAATGTCGACAACATCCTGACGAACACGGTGCTGCCCGACATCTCCCGGCTCATCCTCCAGTCCATGGTGGACGCGGAGGCGCCGGAGCGGATCCACGTGGAGGTGGGTGACGGCGGCGTGTTCGAGTACAGGACCGGTGCGGCCGAGGATACGGACGCGGCCGTCGAGGAGACGGTGTAGCCACAGGAGTCCATGATGGCCCAATACAAGCAGGCCAACCGACCCATACGGGTCGCCACCAATCTGGGTGAGGACGTGCTTCTCCTTCGGGGCTTCGCGGGGGAGGAGGGGATCTCCATGCCGTACTCGTTCCACCTGGACCTCATGTCCGAGGAGGCGTCGATCTCCCCCGACGACGTCCTGCGGAAGCCCATGGCCATCACGGTGGAGCTGGAGAGCGGAGAGCAGCGCTACATCCACGGCGCCGTGCGCCGTTTCCGGCAGCTCGGACAGCGGGAGGGGCTCACGTTCTTCGAGGCGGAGATCGTCCCGTGGCTCTGGTTCCTGTCCTTGTCGACGGACTGCCGGATCTTCCAGGACATGGACGTGCTGAAGATCGTCGAGACGATCTTCTCCGACGCGGGCCTCACCGACTATGACCTACGGTGCACGCGGACCTATGCCAAGCGTGAGTATTGCGTCCAGTACCGGGAGAGCCATCTGGACTTCGTGTCCCGCCTCCTGGAGGAGGAGGGGATCTTCTACTTCTTCGAGCATTCGGACAGCAAGCACACGCTGGTGCTGGCCGACGACAACAGCAAGATCCTGCCGTGCCCCGGTCAGAAGGAGGCGCTGTTCCGGGTGGAGGACGAGGCGGTCTACGGCCAGGACGTCGTCAATCACCTGACCAGCGAGTATGCCGTGCACGTGGGTAAGGTCACCCTCCAGGACTACGACTTCGAGCAGCCGTCGTTGAACCTCCTCTCTTCCATCTCGGGGAAGGAGGAGCAGGAGATCTACGAGTACCACCCACGTCGGTACACCAAGCTGGAGGACGGCGAGCGCTACGCGCGGCTGCGCGTGGAGATCCAGGAGGCCGGCCGACATCTCGTCCACGGACGGGGCACGTGCCGGGCGTTCACCGCCGGAACCCGCTTCGCCCTGCAGGAACACTACGTCGACGATCTCAACCAGGAGTACGCCCTGGTCCGGATACAGCACCACGCCGCCGGAGGAGGCTATCGCTCCTGGGACGAGGAGTTGGACTACCGGGTCGACTTCGTGGGCATTCCCCACAAGGTCCCCTATCGCCATCCCATGGAGCATCCACGTCCTCGGGTCCTGGGGACCCAGACGGCCATGGTGGTGGGCCCGTCGGGAGAGGAGATCTGGACCGACAAGTACGGCCGCATCAAGGTCTCGTTCTACTGGGACCGCCTGGGCAAGAAGGACGAGAAGAGCTCGTGCTGGGTCCGGGTGGCCACGCCGTGGGCCGGAAAGGGGTACGGCAGCGTCACCATCCCCCGGATCGGCAACGAGGTGGTGGTGGATTTCCTGGAGGGAGATCCGGATCAGCCCCTCGTCGTGGGGAGCGTGTACAACGCCGACCAGATGCCTCCCGTCGACCTGCCGGACTCGGGCATCCAGATGGGGACGGTTTCGCGCAGCTCCCCCGGCGGGGGCGGCTACAACGAGTTTACCGTGAAGGACACCAAGGGCGAGGAGCAGTTCACCGTCAACGCCCAGTACGACATGTCCACGTCGGTGGGCAACGACGAGACCCACAGCGTGGCCAACAACCGGACCGCCAGCGTGGGCGTGGACGAGACCACCGACGTGGGCTCCAACCAGAAGCAGTCGGTGGGGTCGAACCAGACGGTGGACATCGGAGCCGACCAGAGCCTGAGCGTCGGAGGCGCCCAGAGCATCCAGGTGTCGGGTGACCGGGACCTGACGGTCGGGGGCGGCAACACGGTGAGCGTGAGCGCCGACCACGCCGTCTCCGCCTCGTCCAAGGTGACCATGGACAGCGGCGCGGACACCGAGATCAACGCCGGTGCCAACATGAAGGTGGGCGCAGCCGCCAACATGGACGTCGAGGCGGGCGCCAACATCAACATCACCGGCGGCGCGACCATCAAGCTCACCGCGGGCGGCTCCAGCATCGAGATCGGTCCGGGAGGCGTGAAGATCACGTCGCCCGCCATGGTCCAGATCAGCGCCGCCATGATCAAGCACAACGCCTGAGCAGGGAGCCAACCATGAGCCAGCGTGACGAGCCTCGCGGCCCCGACACCGCCACCGCGACGGATCCCGCGGCCCCTCCGGCGTCGGTGGCGCTCGTGGGGGACCACCGCCTGCGCCTGACCCGGAGCCAAGACGAAGACGTGCTTCGCGTGGAGGCTCCCGACGGCCGGCTGTGCGTCTCGGTGGTGGTCACCCCCGAGGGGACCCGGATCGAGCTGGAGGGAGCCGAGCTGGCCATCCGGTCGTCCGGGGGCGTGGCCATCGACGCCGAGCACGTGTCGCTGACGGGACGGGAAGGACTCTCCCTGGCGACGGAGCGGGACCTGGAGATCCGGGCGGGCGGCGTGATCCGCACCGAGGGCCATGCCCAGCACCTGGTGTCCCGCCGAGGGGATCTCACGGTCTACGCCAACGACGACGTGAAGATCGCCGCCGAGCGCATCAAGATGAACTGCTAGAAGCCCTGTCCAGGACCCCTCATGTACGTCGCAGCGGCACGGGACATCGACAGCATCTTCTTCCTCGACGCCCGGTTGAGCAAGGCCAGGGAGGCCGTCATCTCCATGGCCCTGCGTGGCGAGCCCGTGGATCCGGAGTTCATGGAGCAGAAGGAGCGGGGTGTGGTGGAGGATCTGAAGACGGCCTACTTCAACGCCCGCGTTCGCGAAGCCGTGCAGCTCGAGCGCCTCTCCGACGAAGAGGACTACGCGAACCACAGCCAGAAGCTGGTGGAGCGGGCCATCTGGTGGACCCACGAGCGGATGAAGGCGATTCCCTTCGTGGGGCAGGAAGGCTTCGAAGACGACTGATGGAGCTCACGAACCGCACGCCGTTCCCGTCCAAGCTACTCACCGGCTCCACCGGGGAGCAGGAGATCGTCGCCATGGTGGCCTCCAAGGTGACCTTTCTCCTGGAGCGGGGGCGCCTGGTCGCCGTCACCGGGGAGGAGGCTTGGCCCGTGTTCGACAAGCCCCACGCCTTCGGGGACGTGATGCTCGATGCCGAGACCGAGTTCCGGAAGTCGGGGGTGGATCTGCTGGTCTTCGGACGCGCCCACGCGCCCCGAGGGCAGTCGGTAACCTGGACGAGGGTGGTGGTCCGGTGTGGCTCGGTGAAGCACGAGGCCGTGGTGTTCGGGGAACGGGTGTGGGTGCGTGAAGGGTCCAGGTTCGTTCCCTCGGCGCCGGCTCCGTTCACCGAGATGCCCATTACCAACGACCGGGCGTACGGGGGGGAAGCCCGGCTCCAGGGATCGTCTGTGGTGCAGCACGCGGTCAACCCCGACGGGCGGGGGCTGGTGTACCTGGAGGAGGACGTCGAAGGGACGCCGCTGCCGAACCTCGAGCACCCCGACCGGCTCATCGGGCGCTGGCAGGACCAGCCGCGCCCCCTCTGCTTCTTCAAGCCCAAGGGACTCCTCCTCCCCGAGGGCAGCCCCACCGAGCCCGCCGAGGCGGTGGCCCTGGCGGTCATGGAAACCAGCTTCAATCAGACCGTTCCCGAGCTGGTGGCGCCCGACGAGGACGCCCTGGGCGATACGCTGGAGCTCAGCGGTCTCTCACCCGACGGCGACGTGGTGTTTCCCATGCCGCCCCTGCGCGGACCCGTGGCGCACGTGCGGGTCGGGGACCTCCGGAGCCGCTTCCCGTCCCGTCTGACCACGGTCGTCGCCATGGCGGCCGAGGGCGTGCTCGTGGCATCCTACCTGGCGGCATTCCGATACCTGGTGCGTCCCGAGGAGCTCCGGAGCACCGAGTTGGTGTGGCCGGACGCGCCGCCGGTCGCCGCCACCGCGGGAGAGAGCTGACGTGTCCGAGTCCCCGCGCATTCCCCAGCCCACACCGCTCGAGGATCTCCCGGCGCCGGAGCTCCCACCCGAGCTCGAGCCCCACCCTCCGGCGCTGCTGCGCGCCGTGCAGGCTGCGGCGTCGGGCCGCCTGGAGCTGGCCATCATCTACAAACGGAGCTACGTCTTCGAGCCGGGAGGCTCGTGTACGCTGGCGGAGGTCCAGCCCGCGCTTCTCACCGATCCCGTGCCGCACGAGGAGCTGGAGCCCGACGAGCCCGTCTCCTTCCGGGCCATGTCGGAGCTGGTGGGCTACAAGCCGGGGACGGACCTGGTCGTGAACGGGAGCGCCCGCCCGCCGCGGACGGTCTCCCAGGCCACGGTGGGCGTGAACGTGGAGGACCGCTACCAGCACCGGGCCGACGTGCTGGGGCCGAGGGTGGCGGACCACGTCAACGGGCGCGTCGTCTTCACCGAGCCCGAGCCCTTCGAGGACATGCCCCTCAGGCTCGAGAATGCCTATGGAGGGCGCGATCCGTGGTTCGAGCGGACGGTGGTGGAGGAGGTGCGACGCACCGCCGATCCCGAGGCATTGCGGAAGTCGGCTGCGGCGGTGGAGGATATCCTGCGCCCTGGAAACCCGGCACGGTATCCCCGCAACCGCTTCGGCAAGGGATACGTCATCGAGGATCGGCCCGAGGCGGTCCAGGGCCGGGCGCTTCCGAACCTGGAGCTCCCCGCGGATCGACTGACCCCCCAGCGCCTGGTGGTGCAGAACCCGCTGGAGTGGGCGAAGCAGCCCCTCCCCGCCAGCTTCGGCGTCCTGGACTTCTCCACCTTCCCCCGGTCGGCCATGTGCGGTCTGCCGCCCATGACCACCGATCCGCCGCTGCCCTATCCCGAGGTGGAGCGGGGCCTGCTGCCCGCCGACTTCTGCCGGGGCAACCTCATGACGACCCCGCCGGAGAAGCTCCCCGACCTGGTGCATCCATGGGTGGGCCGCACGGCCTCCCTGGGCCTGTGGCTGCCCTTCCTCCGGGGCACGGAGTGGATCGCCCTGGACGGCATGGATCCGGCTCATCCCCGGATGACGCTGCGGCTCCCGGGGGAGCGTCCCTGGTTCCAGGTGCACGGGATGGCCTCGAGCCCTCTGGAGGTGGAGACCGAGCTGTACATGGTGGACATCGACGCCACCGCCCGCACCGTGACCCTGATCTGGGTTGGGCGCCATCCGCTGAAGTCGGCGCTCGA